>DASTYT010000001.1 GCA_035764725.1 Candidatus Methylomirabilota bacterium
ATGCTGGGATGGGCGAGGATCCTGCGCGACCCGAAGCGGGGCAGCGTCGACGTCGCGCATGGCCTGGAAGTGATCGAGCGCAACGCCCTGCTGCAGGTGCGCCTGATCGAGGACCTTCTCGACGTCTCGCGGATCGTCTCCGGCGCCATGCGCCTCGAGATGCGTCCGCTCATGCTCGCGCCCGTCGTCCAGATCACGCTGGGCACGATGCGGCCGGCGGCCGTGGTCAAGGGTGTGACGCTGCACGGCGCGGTGGATGAGCAGGTCGGCGCGGTCCTGGGCGACCCGGCCCGCCTGCAGCAGATCGTCTGGAACCTGGTCTCCAACGCGATCAAGTTCACGCCCAGCGGAGGGCGCGTCGACGTGCGCGTGGCGCGCCGGGACGCCATGGTCGAGGTCAGCGTGAGCGACACCGGGCGAGGCATCGCGGCCGATCGGCTGTCCGAGGTCTTCAACCCCTTCGGGACGGCCCATACCAGCACGCAGTCCCACGGCGGCATGGGGCTCGGGCTCTCGATCGCGCGCCATCTCGTGCTGCTCCATGGCGGCAGCATCAAGGCGGAGAGCCAGGGGCTCGGACGCGGGGCGACCTTCACCGTGACCCTGCCGCTCACGGACGCGCGCCCCCCGCAGGAGGCCGCGACGCCGCGAATCGCTCCGCTGGCGCCGGGGGCCCCTCCGCTCTCCACCCTTCATGGGGTCCGCATCCTCGCCGTCGATGACGAGGCGGATGCGCGGGAGCTGATCAGAGCGATCCTGGCCCAGTGCGGCGCCGAGGTGACGGCTGTGCCCGGCGTCCGGGCGGCGCTGGAGGCCCTCGATCGCGCATCCTTCGACGTGCTGGTCAGCGACATCGTGATGCCCGAAGAGGATGGGTATACGCTCATCCGCCAGGTCAGGGCGCGCGGGGCCGATCGGGGGGCCGACATCCCGGCGCTCGCCCTCACCGCCTATTCCCGGATCGAGGACCGCGCGGCGGCCGTCGCGGCGGGCTATCAACAGCATCTTGCCAAGCCGATCGAGCCCGCCGAGCTCGCGGCGGCCATTGCCGCGCTGGCCGCCCGTGCGGAGGGACCGCGCGGGGTCTGAGCCCGATCCGCGCGACCGCGTGGCGCGGTCGGATGGAGCGTCAATCAGCGTTCGATTCGAAACGCCGGTGGAGCGTGACCGGCTTCCGCTTCTTCCGATAGCGCAGGTTCAAGAGCTCCACGAACAGCGAGAAGGCCATCGCCACGTAGATGTAGCCCTTGTTCACGTGGGTGCCCATGCCCTCCGCCACGAGCATCACGCCGATCAGAAGCAGGAAGGCGAGGGCGAGGATCTTCACGCTCGGGTGCCGCTCCACGAAGCCCCCGATGGGCGCCGCGGACACCAGCATGACGAGCATGGCCAGCACCATCGCCACCACCATGACCGGGACGTGCTTGGCCATGCCCACGGCGGTGATGACGGAGTCGAGGGAAAAGACGATATCGAGCACGAGGATCTGAGCCAGCACCCAGAGGAAAGCGCCGCGCGAGCCCGACTCGGGCGTCTCCGCCGGATGATCAGCCTCGAGCTTGTCGTAGATCTCCCACGTGGCCTTCGCAACGAGGAAGAGGCCGCCACCGATCAGGATCAGATCGCGCCCGGAGATCTTCCCGCCGAACACCGTGAACAGGGGCTCGGTGAGCCCCATCATCCACGAAATGGTCATGAGCAGGCCGATCCGGATCACGAGGGCGAGGGTGAGGCCGAGGCGCCGGGCGACGTTTTGCTGGGCGGCGGGGAGGCGGCTCACCAGGATCGCGATGAAGACGACGTTGTCGATGCCGAGGACGATCTCCATCGCGGTGAGCGCGACGAGGGAGACGAGGGCATCGCCGGTCAGGAGGCCGCCGAGGTCCACGAGCGAATGGTACCATCCCTTCGAGGGGCGCTGACGGATGACTCCACACTGGGAGCTCGCGATCCGGATGCTCGTCGGCGCCCTGCTCGGCGGCATCATCGGCTATGAGCGCGACTACCACGGCCGCCCGGCCGGGCTCCGCACGCACTTGATCGTGGCGCTGGCGTCGGCCACGTTCATGGTCGTGTCCACCCACTTCATGTACTTCCAGCGCTACGCGGCGGGCGACCGCATCTCGGTCGACGCCGCCCGCATCGCGGCCTCGGTGGCGGTGGGCATCGGCTTCCTCGGGGCGGGGGCCATCCTGCGCACCGGCATCAGCGTGCAGGGGCTCACCACCGCGGCTGGGCTCTGGCTGGTGTCTGCGATCGGGCTGGCCGCGGGCGCGGGCATGTATCTGGAGAGCGTGATCGCCACCGCGATCGGGCTAGCGGCGCTGTGGGGCCTGCGCCGCTTCGAGGACCGGCAGGGGTTTCGCAAGCGGCGCCGGGTGACGCTCGTCCTGGAGGGCCACGTGTCCGAGACCGGGAGCGTCGCGCGCACGCTCGACGGTGCCGGGATCAAGGCGTCGATCGAGGAGTACGAGCACAGGCTGGACGAGCGGTGGCTGCAGCTCACGCTCGACGTCGAGATGCCGTCCGGCGAGGAGCGGCGGATGCTGGAGATCCTCGAGTCGCAGCCGGGCGCGCGCGTGGTGAAAGTGGAGGCGGGCGGCTAGCCGGCGCGCAGGCCCGCCCTCAGAGGCGCGGCAGCACCTCCTTCGCGAACAGCTCGAGCGCCTCGATATCCTCCTGGTCCAGCATCTGGAGCAGCACGCGCTCCATGCCCACCGCCTTCCACTTGTCGAGGTCAGCCAGCACCTGTGAAGGCGGGCCGGCGAGGAAGCCCGCCGCGCGCCAGGCCGCTTCCGCGTCGGGCAGCGCGGGGAAGACCGCGCGCGCGTTGGCGACACGGCGGGCGATCTCGGCGTTGTTGCGACCGATGGCGAGCGGGATCATCAGCGAGCGGCGGATGCTGTTGGGATTGCGCCCCACCGCGTTGCAATGCTCCACCAGCACGTGATACTTGGCCGGGTAGTCCGCCGCGCTCACCCGGGTGACGTTCCACTCGTCGGCGAATTCCGCCACCACCCGGAGCGTGCGCTTCTCACCTCGGCCGCCGATGACGAGCCGGGTGCGGCCGCTCGGCGACTTCGGATAGGTCTCCGCGTTCTTGAGGGCGTAGTAGGGCTGGGCGAGCGTCACCGGCCTGGGAGCGTCCAGGGCACGGATCGCCCGTGCGCCGCACTCGAGGCGGTCCATCCGCTCCTTGAGGGGAGGGAACGGCACCCCGTAGGTGGCGTGCTCGTGCTCGTTCCAGCCGGCGCCGATACCCAGGTCGAAGCGGCCGCCGGCCAGCGTGTCGATGGCGGCGGCGGCCTTGGCGAGGATCACCGGGTGGTAGAAGGTCAGCGGCGACACCATGGGTCCGAAGCGGATGCGGCGGGTGCGGGTCGCCAGCGCGGTCAGCGAGGCCCAGGTCTCGAGCGACGGCCGCTTGGACTCGCCTCCCAAGCCGGTGAGATGGTCGGAGCGGCACAGTGACTCGTAGCCGAGGTCCTCGGCGGCGGCGGCGAGGCGCCACCAGCGCTCCCACGTGAGCCCTTCCTGCCCCTCGATCATGATGCCGACCTGCATGGCGGCCCCTCCCCCGTTTTTCGACACTGTACAATAGGCGCCATGCATTGCGCCCCCGCCAAGCGCCTGCTGCTGCTCATCCCCACCACCACCTACCGGACCGAGGATTTCATGGACGCGGCGCGTCGCCTCGACGTGGATCTCGTCGTGGCGGCGGAGCGGCCGAACGTGATGGCCGGAGAGTTTCCCGATCACCTGCTCACCGTGCCGTTCGACGATCCCGAGCGCGCGGCGAGAGAGCTGGCGGAGTACGCGCGGCGCCGTCCCATCGACGCGGTGGTGCCGGTGGATGACGAGACCACGCTGGTCGGCGCAGCCATCGCCGCTCGGCTCGGGCTGCGCTGCAATCCCGTGGGCGCGGTGGCGGCCGCGCGGAACAAGCGGCTCATGCGCGAGCGCCTGGCCAAGGCCGGCCTGCCGGGGCCCGTCTTCACTTCGGTGTCGGTACACGAGGATCCCGCCGCGGTGGCCCGGCGCATGACGTATCCCTGCGTGCTCAAGCCGCTGGTGCTGTCGGCGAGCCGCGGCGTGATCCGCGCCGACGATCCCGCGGCCTTCGTGGCGGCCTTCCAGCGTGTACGCGCCATTCTCGCCGAGCCCGACGTGGCCGCGCTGGGCGACGGCACCGACCAGATACTCGTCGAAGCTTTCGTGCCCGGTGTGGAGGTGGCGCTGGAGGGTTTACTGATAGCGGGCACGCTGAGCGTGCTCGCGCTCTTCGACAAGCCCGACCCGCTCGACGGCCCGTACTTCGAGGAGACGATCTACGTGACGCCGTCACGGCTCCCCGCCACCACCCAGCGCGCCATCGCAGACGTCACCGCGCAGGCGGCGCGCGCCCTGGGCCTCGAGGACGGGCCCATCCACGCCGAGCTTCGCCTGGACCCACGCGCCGCGTCAGATGCGCCCCGCCCGGTGATGCTCGAGCTGGCCGCGCGCTCCATCGGCGGCCTCTGCTCGCGCACGCTGCGCTTCGGCACCGGGCTCACCCTCGAGGATCTGATCCTGCGCCGCGCCCTCGATCTGCCCATCGCGTCGCTCGAGCGGGAAGGACGCGCCGCGGGGGTCATGATGATTCCCATTCGGCGCGCGGGCGTCCTCGAAAAGGTCGAGGGCCTGGACGCGGCGGAGGCGATGCCGCTGATCGAGGACGTCACGATCAGCGCGCATCCCGGGGAGACCCTGGTGCCGCTTCCCGAGGGCCACCGCTATCTCGGCTTCATCTTCGCCCGCGGCGACGATCCCGCCGCCGTGGAGCGGGCGCTGCGGGACGCGCACGCCCGGCTCACCTTCACGCTTCGCTGAGCGAGGTCCCCATGCGGCCGATGCGCCCCGACGACATTCTGAAGATCCGCTTCGTCTCCGACCCGCGGATCTCGCCCGGCGGGCGCCGCGTCGCCTTCGTGCTGACGTCGCTCTCCCAGGAGCGCGACGAGTACCTGTCCAACATCTGGATGGTGGACACGACGGGGGGCGCGCCCCCGCGCCGCTTCACCACGGGCCCGGGGCGCGACACCGCGCCGCGCTGGTCGCCGGACGGCGCGCGGCTGGCGTTCGTGTCCGAGCGCGAGCGGGGGAAGAAAGGGCAGTTGATGGTCATGCCGGTGGAGGGGGGCGAGGCCCTCGCCCTCACCCAGCTCCGGAACGGCGTGGCCGCGCCGGCCTGGTCGCCGGACGGCACGCGCCTGGCCTTCGTCTCGCGCGTGGGCGGCTGGCAGGAGCCCGAGAGCGAGGAAGAGCGAAAGAAGTCGCGGCCGGCGCGCGTGGTCACCACGCTCAAGTACCGGTTCAACGGCGAGGGCTTCATTCACGACCGGCCCACGCACGTCTTCGTGGTGCCGGCGGCGGGCGGGGCGCCGGCGCAGCTCACCTCGGGCGACTGCCCCGACTCCGACCCGGCGTGGTCGCCCGACGGCCACTCGATCGCGTTCGTCTCGGCGCGCCACGAGGACCGCGACTACGACGACGCCACCGATCTGTGGATGGTGCCCGCCGCCGGCGGCACGCCCCGGCGCGTCACCGACACGATCGGTCCGGCGATGCACCCCGCCTTCTCGCCCGACGGGCGGACCCTGGCCTATCTCGGGCGGCGCCACCAGAACGAGTTCGGCCGGAACGTGCGGGTCTTCACGGTGCCCGTCGAGGGCGGCGCGCCGCGGAGCCTCACCGACGTGCTCGACCGCTCCTGCGCACCGCTCGACCTCGCCCCGATCTGGTCCGCCGACGGCGCGTGGCTCACCTTCGCCGCCGAGGACGCAGGCGCGCTGTCGGTCTACCGCGTCCGCGCGGCCGGCGGGGCCCCCGCGCCGGAACGCGTGATCGGCGGAGAACGCGCGGTCATGGGTGTATCCGCGGCCACCGACGGCACGCTCGCCTTCGTTGTCACCGATCCCGTCACACCCCCGGAGGTGGCGACCTGCGCGGCGGACGGCAGTGGCGAGCGGCACCTCACCGACTTCAATGCGGCCTGGCGGGCCGAGGTCGCTCTCGCGCGGCCGGAGCGCTTCCGCTTCAAGCGCGCCGGGCTCACGGTCGACGGCTGGATCATGAAGCCGGTGGGCTTCACGGCGGAGGGGCGCTATCCGGGGCTCCTCAACATCCATGGAGGGCCCCACGCCCAGTACGGCTGGGTCTTCTTCGACGAGTTCCAGGTCCAGGCCGGCGCGGGCTACGCGGTGGTCTACACGAATCCCCGCGGCAGCCAGGGCTACGGCGAGGCGTTCACCCGCGCGGTGGTGGGTGACTGGGGCGGCGGCGACTTCGCCGACGTGATGGCGGGGCTCGACGAGGCGCTGCGCCGCGCGCCGTGGATCGATCCCGACCGCCTGGGCGTGCTCGGGGGCAGCTACGGCGGCTTCCTCACGTCGTGGACGGTGGGGCATACCGATCGCTTCCGCGCCGCGTGCTCGGAGCGGGCGGTGAACTATCACCCCAGCATGTTCGGCACCAGCGACATCGGTCACCTCTTCAATGAAGTCGAGATCGGCGGCCTGCCCTGGGAGATGCCGGACAAGTACGCGGAGCGCTCGCCGCTCACTCACGCCAAGAACATCCACACGCCGCTCCTCATCATCCACTCCGAGGACGATCTGCGCTGCCCCATCGAGCAGGGGGAGCAGCTGTTCGTGGCGCTCAAGAAGCAGCGGAAGGATGCGGTGTTCGTACGGTTCCCCGACGAGAACCACGAGCTGTCGCGCTCGGGCAAGCCGCGCCATCGGCTCGAGCGCTTCCGCATCATCCTGGACTGGTTCACCCGCCGCCTCGCCCCGGAGCCCGCCCGTGGCCGTTGAGGGGCGCGTCGCGCTGGTGACGGGTGCCCAGCAGGGCATCGGGCGCGCCACCGCCGTCGCGCTGGCACGCGCGGGCGCGGACGTGGCGCTGAACTATCTCGACGATCGCGCGGCCACCGACAAGGCCGCGGAGGAGATCCGTGGGCTGGGGCGTCGGGCCCTCGTCGTCCAGGGCGACGTCTCCCGCGCCGCCGAAGTGGCCGCCATGGTGGCCGCGGTGGGGCGCGGGCTCGGCGTGCCGGACATCCTGGTCAACAACGCCGGCGTCTATCCCCGCTCGCCGTTCCTCGAGCTCGCCGAGCGCGAGTGGGATCTCGTGCTGGGCGTGAACCTCAAGGGCTCGTTCCTCTGCGCGCAGGCGGTGGCGCGGGCGCTCGTGGCGACGGGGCGGCGCGGGGCCATCGTCAACATCGCCTCCCAGGCCATCCGCGGCGCCCCGCTGGGCGTGCACTACACGGCGAGCAAGGGCGGGGTGGTGGCGATGACGCGGGCGATGGCGCTGGCCCTCGCCCCGCACGGGATCCGGGTGAACGCGGTGGCGCCGGGAACCACGGATACCGCGCAGCCGCGGTACGAGCACAGCGAGGCGGCGATGGCGGAGATCTCACGCGCGGTGCCGCTGGGGCACATGGCGGCGCCGGAGGACATCGCGGACGTGATCGTGTTCCTCGCCAGCGATGCCGCGCGCCACATCACCGGCGAGACCGTGCACGCCAACGGCGGTTCCTACATGGCGTAAGGGGCGCCGTGGGCGCGAACTAGAGGCGCTTCAGGGTGCGCGCGTGCGCGTCCCAGATGGGGTGGGGGAGGCGCTCGCCGAAGGTCTGGTAGAACTGGCCCAGCTCGTCGAGCGCGCCCGCCCAGTCTTCCCGCCCCACGCGCAGCGCCTCGGCGAGACGGGCCGGCGGCATGTCGAGCCCGCTGAGGTCCAGCGCGCCCGCCGTGGGCACGTTGCCGATGGGCGTCTCGGTGGCCTCCCCGCCGCCCTGTATCCGCTCGAGGATCCACTTGAGCACGCGCACGTTCTCGCTGTAGCCCGGCCAGAGGAACTTCCCGTCCGCGTCGCGGCGGAACCAGTTCACGCGGAAGATCTTCGGCGGGTTCTTGATCCGCCGCCCCATGGCCAGCCAGTGCGCGAGGTAGTCGGCCATGTTGTAGCCGCAGAACGGGATCATGGCCATGGGATCCCGGCGCACCACGCCCACCTTGCCGGTGATCGCCGCCGTCGTCTCGGTGCCCATCGCCGAGCCCAGGAACACCCCGTGATCCCAGTCGAAGGCCTCGAACACCAACGGGACCACCTGCGCGCGCCGCGAGCCGAAGATGAAGCCCGAGATCGGCACGCCCGCAGGGTCTTCCCAGTTGGGCGCGATGGACGGGCACTGCGAGGCGAGCACGGTGAAGCGCGAGTTCGGGTGGGCGGCGGGACCGGCGCCCGGCTGCCAGGGGTTCCCCTGCCAGTCGACCGTGCCCCCGGGGGCCTTCGTCTCCATCCCTTCCCACCAGGGCTCACGATCGGGCGTCATTGCGACGTTGGTGAAGATGGTGTTGGAGCGGACCATGGCCATTCCGTTCGGGTTGGTCTTGGCGCTGGTGTTGGGCGCGACGCCGAAGAAGCCTCGCTCGGGATTCACCGCGCGGAGCTGGCCCTGCTGGTCCACGTGGATCCAGGCGATGTCGTCGCCCACCGTCCAGCAGCGGTAGCCGGGCAGGCGGGAGATGACCATGGCGAGGTTCGTCTTGCCGGACGCGCTTGGCATGGCGCCGGCGAGGTAGGTGACCTTGCCGGTGGGATCCTCCACGCCGAGGATCAGCATGTGCTCGGCGAGCCAGCCCTCGCCACGGGCCTGGGCCGAGGCAATCCGCAGCGCATGGCACTTCTTGCCGAGGAGCGCGTTGCCGCCGTAGCCGGAGCCGACGCTCCAGATGAGCTTCTCCTCGGGGAAGTGCAGGATGAAGCGGCGCTCGGGGGAGAGGTCGCCGAGGGAGTGTAGCCCCGGGACGAAGTCGTCGTCGGCGCGCATGTGCTCGAAGGCCACCGCGCCCACCCGCGTCATGATGTGCATGCTCGCGGTGGCGTACGGGCTGTCCGTCACCATGACGCCGACGCGGCTCATCGTCGACCCCGCCGGACCCATCAGGTACGGGATCACGTACATGGTCCGGCCCCGCATGGCGCCCCGGAAGAGGCCGCCCACGCGCGACTTGGCCTCCTTCGGATCCATCCAGTTGTTGGTGGGGCCGGCGTCGTCCTTGTCCCGTGAGCAGATGAACGTTAGCTGCTCGGTGCGCGCGACGTCGCTGGGATGGCTGCGGTGGAGATAGCAACTCGGGTAGGTCTTGGGATTGAGCGGCACGAGCGTGCCGTCGCCCAGCATCTGGCCCACCAGCCGGTCGTACTCGGCCTTGGAGCCGTCACACCACACGACGTCGGCCGGGGTGGTGAGGCCGGCGACCTCGTCCACCCATTTCTCTGCGACACTCGTCATGGCCATCGGTGCCCTCGCGGTGTCATGGGATGGGGGCCTGGATCCTTCGGCTCCGGCGTACTGTAGCAGAATTCCACGGAGGATCGGACGGCGAAGTTGACCCCGCGAGAGCGGCCGCCCGATCCGCGCATGGTCGGCGCGACCGGGCGGCGTCGTGTCCGGCGAATCAGGCGGCAGGCTCGCGCTCGCGCCCCTCGTAGCGCGCGAGCTTGCTTCTCAGCGTCTTCGGCGTGATACCGAGGATGTCGGCGGCGCGCGTCTTGTTGCCGTCGTAGCGCGCGAGCGTGCGCAGGAGAAGGTCGCGCTCGGCATCGTCGAGCTTGGTCCCCACGGGGATCACCACCGAGTCCACGCCGTCGGCGGGCGCCTCGGCCGGCGCGGCCGGCCGCGTGGCGGCGCCGACCGGCAGGAGCTCGCGCGTGATGATGTCGCCCGGGCAGGCCACGGTGGCCCGCTCGATGATGTTCCGCAGCTCGCGCACGTTGCCCGGCCAGGTCCCCAGCATGAGCTGCTGCAGGGACGCCTCGTCGACCCCCTTGACGCGCTTGTCGTACTTCCCGTTGAACTCCTCGACGAACGCCTCCACGAGGAGCGGGATGTCCTCCTTGCGCTGCCGCAGGGGCGGCATGGCCACCGAGAAGACGTTGAGGCGGTAAAAGAGATCCTCGCGGAACGTGCCGTCCTTGACCGCCTTGACGGGATCCTTGTTCGTGGCGGCGATGATGCGCACATCCACGTTGAGCTCGCCCTTGCCGCCCAGACGACGGACGGTCCCTTCCTGAAGGATGCGGAGGTACTTGGCCTGGAGCGCGGGGCTCATCTCCACGATCTCGTCGAGGAAAATGGTGCCCTTGTCGGCGAGCTCGAAGTAGCCAGCGCGGCGCTCGAGGGCGCCGGTGAACGCCCCCTTCTCGTGACCGAACAGCTCGCTCTCCAGCAGCGTCTCGGGGATCGCGGAGCAGTTGACCGCCACGAAGGGCGCCTTGCGCCGCGGGGACATGTCGTGGAGGGTGCGCGCGACCAGCTCCTTGCCGGTCCCACTCTCACCCGAAATGAGGACGGGCGCGTTGGTGGGCTCCGCCATCTCGATCATGTGATAGATCTCCTGCATCGGGCGGCTCGTGCCGAGCAGGCTCCCGAGCCCGCGCGCCTCCTTGAGCTGGCGGCGGAGGAGCGTGACCTCGCGCATCATCTCCGACTTCTCGAGCGCCTTCTCGATGAGGGGCCGGAGACGCCGCGTCTCCACCGGCTTGGTGATGTAGTCGTACACCCCGCGCTTCAT
>DASTYT010000002.1 GCA_035764725.1 Candidatus Methylomirabilota bacterium
GACGACAGGCCAGGCGAAGACCAGCCCGCCCAGGACAACGCTCACCAGCCCTTCCAGCGCCACGGGCCAGGCGTCGAGTGTCCTGCCAGATACGCGCAGCGCCGCCGCCAATGTGACGATGCCGTCGAGGAACGCATAGCACCCGAAGAGGAAGACCACTGCGCCGAAGTCCGCTCGTGGCCACGCGAGCACGGTGCCACCGAACGCGAGGGCGAGAATCCCCCGGATCCCCATCAGCCACCAGTCCCGCACCAAACGCTCCATCGGCGGTCCTCCTCCGGTCGTGATTTGGGTCTTCCGCAAGCCCTGTGCCATCGATCGCACCATGGGAAATCGCACGATTCTGGCCTCGGGTCCACTTGTGCAGGGGCGAGGCGACCGCAACTGGGGCGCCGCTGCCTCACGGAGCCCGCCACCGTCGGTCGCCGTCCAGGGAATCATCCAGCGGGGCGTCGTGGCATTGGGCTTGCTCCGGTGCGCTATGGTGTCGCCGAGCAAACCGGCCCTACGCACGGAGGTCCAATGCCATGGCTCACAAAGACGCCTTCCGCCGCAGCGAAGCTCCCGAGAGATTGCTCCGCGGAGTGTCGGCGCTCACGGTCGCGCTGCTGCTGCTTGCGGCTGTCACGGCGGGCGCGGAGGAGCGTGAGCGCCACAGCGGCGTGATCACCTCGATCGGTCGGAATGGCACCTTCGTGCTGGCCGAGGTCGGGCCGTGGATGCCCGGCAGGGCCATCGTCATCACGAAGCGGACGATCAACCTCGTGGACGAGACCCAATACGCAATGACCGCGCGCGTCTGGGATTCGATGGCCGCGTTCCCTGGAGGCTTCGCCGAGTGGTCTGTCTTGCCGGACGAGGTCTACGTGGGCGACTATGTGACGGTCGAGTGCCGACGGGCGGGCAAGCGGCTGGTGGCCTTAAAGATCACCGTGACTCTCGTGGGCCCATGAGCCCGACCTCCCGGCTTGTCATATCGGCAACCCCCGGCGACCCGGCCGCTCGGCCTCACGCTTCTGCTCGAGCGCCTCCCCGCGGATCGGGGCTCGGCACATCTCGCAGATGAGGTCGTCGCTGCGGTTTCCGCACACCGCACACGGACGTACATCGGGGCCTAACACGGGCGCCGCGCCCGGGGTCGTGATGGCTCTGGCGAGCTGCGCGGGCGGAACGGTGAGCACGAGGCAGGGCGCTCGTCTCACCACCTGCTCGGCTACGCTGCCCAGGATCGCGTGGCTGATGCCGGTGCGTCCGTGAGTGCCTAGCACGATGAGGTCGATTCCGTTGTTTCGCGCGTAGTCGACGATATGGCG
Organism: Candidatus Methylomirabilota bacterium; assembly: GCA_035764725.1. Taxonomy (NCBI): domain Bacteria; phylum Methylomirabilota (SeqCode); species Candidatus Methylomirabilota bacterium. Next base: position 1,314 of record DASTYT010000002.1, read on the forward strand.
CCCGGCGGCGCCATGGACCAGCGCGGTCTGCACCCGCAGATCGGCCCCCAGCTGCTGAGCGACTCGCGCGAGGCTTTCGGCGGGCGGCGTCGGATCGGTGACGGGCGGCACCGCGTGGAGCACGTGCAGGCGCGCTCCGGACTCCACCGCAAGTGACCGCGCAACCCATCCCGCGACCTCGGACTCGGCCGAGAAGTCCGTGGGAAACAAGATCTCCGTGAATTTCATCTCAGCTCTCCCTTTTTCACTTCACGACCAGCACGGGCACCGGACTCTGCTTGACGACGCCCTCGGCGACGCTCCCGAGCAGGAAATGGGTCACGACGCCGGTGCCGCGGGCACCGACGACCACGAGATCGGCGCGTGTGGCCCGCGCCGCGGCGAGCAGCTCGGCCAGGGGCACTCCCGTCCGCACGACGCCCCGCGCCTTCCAGCCCGCGCGGGCGAGCCGGGTCACCGCAGCGTCAATCTGGCTCCGGGCCGTTGAGACGCGGCTGCGATTGAGGGCAGCCGCCTGCCCCGTGACCTGCGCGCGCATCGTCCCGGGCATGAGCGGCATCGACGGGACTCGCACAGGCTCCACCACGCGCACGCAGGTGACTCGGCCACCGCGCGGAGGCCGGAGCCGGGCCAGAAGCAGCGTGGCCCGGCGCGAGTGAGGAGAGCCGTCGAGACCCAGCAGCACGCGGCGGAAGCCCCTGGGGCCAGCCATGCAAGCTACCTCATCCCCTGAGGCCGCGGCTTGCCGCGGTCCAGCGCGACCTTGCGCAGTACCTCGTCCCGCTTGGCGGCGATGGCCGTCGCCGGCTTCTTCGACTTCTTGTTCTTGCCCACACTCTTCCGGATGCCCATTTCCGCCTCCTACTCGCCGAGCCGCGCCCGCGCGTCCACCGCCACCGCGCCGCTGGGGCCCGCGATCAAAGGATTGATCTCGATCTCCCCCAGCTCGGGGAGATCCACCATGAGCTGCGAGAACGACGCGACGACTTCGGCCAGTGCCTGGCGATCCGCGGGAGGCTGGCCGCGCACTCCGCGTAGCACCGGCGCCATCCGCAGCTCGTCGAGCATCAGCCGTGCCTCAGCCGGCGAGACCGGTGCCAGGCGCGCTGCCGTGTCGGCGAGGACCTCGACGTAGATCCCGCCGAAACCGACCACGACCATCGGGCCGAACTGGGCGTCCCGCACGCCCCCGAGCAGGAGCTCCGGGCCGCAATCTGAGGCCATGGCCTGAACGAGGAGACCGCGGATGACTGCGTTCGGTCGGCTGGCCGCCACGCGGGCGAGCATCGCGGCGGCGGCCCGGTGCACCGCGGCCCGATCGCGGAGGTCGAGGACGACGCCCCCCACCTCGCTCTTGTGCGTAATGTCGGGCGACACGATCTTGAGCGCCACCGGGAAGCCGATGGCGTCGGCCACCGCCGCCGCGTCGTCGGCGTTCTTGGCCAGCCGGGCAGCGACGCAGGCGATGCGATAGTCGGTCAGCAAAGGAGCCAGATCCTCCATGCCAAGCCGGCCCGGATCGGCGCCGAGCCCACCCAGCCAAGTGCGTGCCGCCCGCGTATCGGCTGGCGGGGACATTGGCGGAGCGGCGCTCCGGCGCTCCGCGAGCCGCGCCATGCCCGCCAGGGTCTTCACCGCAGGCTCGGGGAACGCGTAGCAGGGCACGCCGGCCTCCTCGAGCGTGCGCACACCGGGCGCCACCCGCACTCCCCCCACGAACGCAGCCACCACCGGGATGGGCCAGCCTCGCGTCGTCGCCGCGATCGTTCGCGCTACGCTGGCAGAGTCGGTGGCGGCCTGCGGGGTGAGCAACACGAGCACCGCGTCGGCGTGATCGCTGTCGAGCGTGTGCAGCGCGTGGCTGTAGCGGCGCGCGTCGGCATCGCCCACGAGGTCCACCGGATTGCCGAGACTGGCGGTGGCCGGCAGCCCCTCGGCCAGGCGCCGGCGGACGGACTCACCGAGCGGCTCCATGGTGAGCCCGGCGGCCCGGGCCGCGTCCGCCGCGACGATGCCGAGGCCGCCGCCGTTGGTCACGACCACGAGACGGCGGCCGCGCGGAAGCGGCTGACTGGCAAGCCCGCGGGCGAGATCGAACAGCTCCTCGACGGTGTCCACGCGCAGTGCTCCGGCCCGACGGACCGCGGCATCGAAGGCGCGATCCGATCCGGCGAGCGCGCCGGTATGGGAGGACACCGCGCGAGCGCCCTCCGGCGAGCGGCCGGTCTTGAGGATGACCACCGGCTTGACCGCCGCGGCGGCGCCGAGCGCGTCGAGGAATCGCTTGCCATCGGCGACGCCCTCGAAATAACCCGCGATCACCCGGGTCTCCGGATCGGCGGCCATGGCCTCGAGCAGATCGCTCTCGTTCACGTCGGCCTGGTTGCCGAGCGAGGCGAAGAGGGAGAAGCCGACCCGGCGTTCGCGCGCCCAGTCCAGGATCGCGACCGCCAGCGCCCCCGAATGCGAGATGAATGCGATGCCGCCAGGCTCCGGCATTCCGGGTGCGAATGTTACGTTGAGGCGGGACGACGGGCGGATCCAGCCGAGGCAGTTAGGACCCAGAACCCGCATCGTCCGGCCGCGCATCCATGCCCGCAGATCGGCCTCGCGCTGTATCCCCGCCCCACCCGTCTCCCGGAATCCGGCGGAGATCACCACGACGCCTCCCACCCGCTTGGCCGCGCACTGCTCGAGGACCGGAAGCACGCCCGCCGCGGGCACCGCAATCACCGCCAGGTCCACCGGGCCGTCCACGTCGAGCACGCTCGGCACCGCCGGGAGCCCCTGCACGTTCCTCGCGTGGGCATTCACCGGGATCACGCGGCCGCGAAAGCCGGCGGCACGCAGGTTGGCCACAACGCTGCCGCCGACCTTGAACGGATCGCGCGAGGCTCCGATCACCGCCACGCTGGCGGGATCCAGAAACGGAGCCAGCGATTCACGGGCGGGAGTCACGCGGGTTCGCGAACCATGAGCACCGGGCACGGGGCGAGGCGGACCACGCGATCCGCCACACTCCCGAGCAGCGCGCGGTCGAACCCGCTGCGACCGTGAGTGCCGATCACGATGAGATCGGCGCGCTCGTCTCGGGCCAGCGCCACGATTTCCTCGTATGGCACGCCGGTGCGGAGGGCGGCCCGCGCGGCCAGCCCTTCGCCACGCGCCTTGCCCACCCAGTCCTCGAGCGAAGATGTCGCCCACTCTCGGGCCTGTCGGTACACTTCGCGCACGCTCCCCATCGAGAAGGGGCCCTCGCGGTAGAGCGGGGCCTCGCTCAAGACATGGGTCAGGACCAGCTCGCCACGGGAGGTCGCGGCGACGCGGCGGGCGAGACTCCACGCCTCCTCCGAGCAGGACGAAAAGTCCGTGGCGACGACGATGCGATAGAACATGGTGGCACCTCCCTCCTGCAATGGCTAGCTTGCAACGCGAGTGCCATTGAAGACGATTGCCAATTCAAGGCCTTGGCTGCGTACCGGCGTGCGGACCGAGGCGGCGATGTCCCCGCCGTGGCGCCGACGCCCCAGTGATCAAGCGGCCCCAAGCCTTCCAGATCTCCAACGCTCCGACCGGCCACAGCACCCCCACGGCCAGCCCGAGCCAGTGTGCGCTGCCGAGCGGCGCGGTGCCGAGCAGTCGGGCCAGCGGCCCATACTCGATGGCCAGCCACTGCAGCCCGAAGAGAACGACGAGTGACGACGGCACCCAGGGATTCGGCGGAAGCTGCCACCAGTTCAGCTTCGTGGAGCGGCAATTCATGGCCTGAAAAGGATGGATCAGCACGAGTGCCGTGAAGGCCATCGTGTTCGCCACCGCTCCTGCTCCCTCGCTCCAGATCACCCAGAGATAGGCGCTGAGCACTCCCGCGGCCAATAGCGCGCCCTCGACGAGGACGCGCAACCCGAAGCGCCCGGTGACCAGCGCCTCGGCTGGATCGCGGGGTGGCCGCCGCATGACCTGGTCATCGGCTGGATCCCGGATCAGGGCCATCGCCGGCAGGATGTCGGTGACCAGGTTCACCCAGAGGATCTGCAGCGGGAGGAGCGGCGTCGGACAGCCGAGCAGGATCGCCACGAAGACGGTGAGGATCTCGGACAAGTTGCAGGAGAAGAGAAAGTGGATCACCTTCCTCAGGTTGGCGTAGATGACCCGGCCTTCCCGGACCGCCTCGACGATCGTGGCGAAGTTGTCGTCGGTCAGCACCAGGTCCGACGCCTCGCGCGCCACGTCGGTGCCGTGACGGCCCATCGCGATCCCGATATCGGCGCGGACGAGCGCGGGGGCGTCGTTGACGCCGTCGCCGGTCATGGCCACGATCTCGCCGCGGTCCTGGAGCTCGGCGACGAGGGCGAGCTTACCCTCGGGGCTCATCCGGCTCCGGATCGCCTCGGGGGCGAGCCCGAGCTGTCGGCCCACCGACTCCGCGGTGAGCTGCTGATCGCCGGTCAGCATGATCGTGCGGATGCCGGCATCCTCGCACGCCGCGATCGATCCACTCACGGCCGGCCGCACTGGGTCCGTCGCACCCAGAAACCCCAGGAACACCAGGTCCTCCACCGCAGCGCCCTCGATGTCGGGAACCGGCCGCCAGGCGATGGCGAGCACGCGGAGGCCCTCGCGAGCGAGCGCACGGTTCTCTTCGAGCAGCCGGACCCGATCTTCAGGCGACAAGGGGACCAGGCCGTCGGCGGTGTGGAGTCGAGTCGAGCGCTCCAGGATCACTGCGGGCGCGCCCTTGGCGAGCAGGACTGGACCCCGGCCCGGCATCACGTGGAACGTTGCCATCATGCGGCTGACCGGATCGAACGGGATCTCGCGCCGGCGGGGCCACGCCCGCGCGAGCTCGGCCGGCTCTAGCTTCGCCTTGACCGCCGCCACCAGCAGCGCGGCCTCGGTCGGGTCGCCTTGCAGGTGCAGCCCGTCCGGCGCCGGCCGGAGGCTCGCGTCGTTGCAGAGGGCCGCGGCGGTCAGCAACAGCGTGAGATGCGGCTCGGCGATCGGGAGCACCAGGGCCCCGCCCCTCTCGGTGAAGCTGCCCTTGCTCGCCCGGCCTCCGCCTCCGACGTCGATGCGACGGCGCCCCAGCACGATCGACGTCACCGTCATCTGGTTCTCGGTCATGGTGCCGGTCTTGTCGGCGCAGATCACGGTGGTCGAGCCGAGGGTCTCCACCGCGGCCAGCCGCCTCACCAGCGCGCCGCGACGGGCAAGCCGCCAGAGGCCGGCCGCGAGCGCGAGCGAGAGCACCGCGGGAAGCCCTTCGGGCACCGCCGCGACGGCGAGACTGATGGCGGTCTCCAGCATGAGACCGATCGGCTCGCCATGCAGGATACCGGCGAGCCCCACGATGGCGCAGATGACCAGGGTCAGGACGATCAAGCGCCGGCCCAGCCCTTCGACCTGGCGCTCGAGCGGTGTCGCCCGGGACTCGGTCGAGGCGACGAGCTGGCCGATCCGCCCGAGCTCCGTCGCGGCACCGGTCGTGGTGACGAGAGCAGCCCCGCTGCCGGACAGGATCGTGGTGCCGAGGTGGACCATGTTGGCTCGCTCGGCGAGCGGGCTGTCGGAAGCGGGTCGCGCCGCGGCGTCCTTCCACACCGGGGCGCTCTCGCCGGTGAGGGCCGACTCGTTCACCTGCAGCGCGGCACTCCGCAGCAGCCGCGCATCCGCGGCCACCGTCGCCCCCGCCTCCAGGATCAGGACATCGCCGGGAACCAGGTCGACCGCGGCCACGTGAGTCGGATGACCGTCGCGCCGCACGAGCGCCTGCGGCACCGCGAGCGCCCGAAGATTGGCCAGCGAGACTCGCGCCCGCCATTCGGCCGCGAAGCCGATGGCCGCGTTCAGGACGAGCGCGGCCAGGATCGTGATGGCCTCGACCCGCTCCCCCAGCGTCGCCGCCACCGCCGCGGCCGCGAGGAGGAGCAGCACCACCAGGCTCTTGAACTGGGCGAGGGCCAGGCGCCAGAGCGGGGTCTCCCGGTAATCGACGACTCGATTGGGCCCGACGGCGCGCAGCCGACGCTCCGCCTCGGCTGTGCTCAGCCCGGCATCGACCTCGGTGGTCGTATGCGTCTGCATCGCACGCGGGAACCCTTTCCTAAGCCCCGGTGTCCCGGCCGTCGGCCAGGCCCGACTGCACGGCGGCCATGAGCGCCGACGCCGCGAATGGCTTGGATATGAACATGGTGGCTCCCGCCGCGAGGGCAGCCCTCCGGCTCTGCTCCGAGGGATAGCCGGTGACCACGATGACCGGAGGAGGATTCAGGACACCCCGGGCCGCCCGCACCACGTCGAGGCCGCTGCCGTCCGGTAGGCGCACATCCGAGATGACCAGGTGGGGATGCTTGCGTCCGACCGCGTCGATCCCGGCGGCCCGGGTGGTCGCCGTGACGACGTCGTACCCCTGACGCCGGAGCAAGCGCTCGTAGGTGGCCAGAAAATCGGTCTCATCATCGACCACCAGCACGATCTTGCCCACCCTGGTCTCCGGAATCATGTGCGCCGGGCGAGCTCAGGAGTTGCCATGTGGACGAAGGCGCGCAGCATGTCGGTCTCGGTCACGATGCCGACCAACCGTCCTCCATCCATCACGGGCAGCGCCCCGATCTTGTGGTCAAGCATCAGTCTCGCGGCATCGGGGGCGGGCCGCTCCGGCCCCACCGTGATCACGGTCCTCGTCATGACCTTCTCGACCGTGAGCTTGGTCAGCAGAAAGTTCAACTCCCACACCGACAGGCTCGTCGCCTGAGAGGGCAAGCTGAGGCGGATGTCTCGGTCGGTGACGATGCCGAGCAGCTCCGGGCCCGAAGCGATCACCGGCAGGTGCCGAATCTTCTGCTTCAGCATCTCCTGACGGGCGTCCAGTACCGGCGTTTCCGGCGACACGGTGATCACCGTTCGCGTCATCAGGTCCGCGACAATCATGATGTTCGTTCCTCCTCAACCGCAGGAAGAGTGCAACGCCAATGCCACGGAGAAAAGTGCGGCAAAACGGGCTCTTGAACGTCTCGGCGTCGAGGCGCTCGTGAGGCGGGTCTTCCCCGCTGAGGCGCGCCCGCCCCGGTGTGGTGCGGCCCCGCAGGGTTGCCCCGCTACGTTGCGAAGCGTCGATAGAACCAGCGCTTCACGACCTCCACGAGAGCCAGATACGCGACCACCATGGCGATCAAGACGGCAAAGAAGGGCAGCGGAAGGGGTACGAAGCCGATCCAAGGGCCCACGGGGGTGAACGGCAGCACGGCGCCCACCACCGCGCTGCCGGTCACGCCGAGCGCAAGAGCTCGACTGGGCCGGCTCTGCCATGGCCGGTCCGCGGTGCGAATGACGAAGATCACGAGCGTCTGGGTGGCCAGCGACTCGACGAACCATCCGGTCCGGAACAGGGCCTCGTCGGCCCGGAACACGCCCAGCATCACCGCAAAGGTCAGGAAGTCGAACGCCGAAGACAGCGGGCCGAGCAGGAGCATGTAGCGCCGGATGAACGCAATGTTCCATCGCTTGGGCTTCTGCATGTAGGTCTCGTCCACCCGGTCCGACGGAATGGACACCTGGGATACATCGTAGAGGAAGTTGTTGATCAGGATCTGCAGCGGCAGCATGGGCAAGAACGGCAGGAAGACCGACGCCGCCGCCATGCTGAGCATGTTGCCGAAGTTCGAGCTGGTGCCCATCAGCACGTACTTCATGATGTTGCCGAAGCTCCGGCGCCCCTCCATGACGCCGTCGTGCAAGACCGACAAGCGCTTCTCGAGGAGAATGATGTCCGCCGCCTCGCGGGCCACGTCGACCGCGTTCTGCACCGAGATCCCCACGTCGGCCGAGCGCAGCGCCGGCGCGTCGTTGATGCCGTCCCCGATGCAGCCCACCACGTGGCCGCGAGCGTGCAACGCCCGCACGATGCGGTTCTTCTGCATCGGCGACACTCTCGCGAAGATCTGTGTCCGCTCCGCCACCACCCCGAGCGCCGGGTCGGACATCTGCTCGACCGCATCCCCGAGGACGATCTCCCCTGGCTCGAGCCCGACCTGCTGGCAGATCTTGCGGGTCACCAGGTCGTTGTCTCCGGTGATGATCTTGACCTCGATCCCGTCGGCCCGCAGCGCGCGCAGCGTCTCGGCTACGCCCTCGAGGGGTGGGTCGAGGAATGCGGCGAATCCCACGAGCACGAGGTCTCGCTCGTCGGCCTTCGTATAGATCGGTCGCGCCTCGATCTCCCGGTAGGCGACCGCGAGCACCCGGTACCCCTCTTGACTCAGTCGACGGAAGAGCCCTTCCGCGGTGGCAAGCCCGTCCGCGTCCAAGGGTGTGATCGCTCCCTTGAGCTCGCTCGCGGTGCACGCGGGCAGCACGCTCTCGGGCGCGCCCTTGGTGATCAGCAGCCGGCGCGCCTCCTCTCGCACGATCACGGACACGCGACGCCGCTGGAAGTCGAACGGGATCTCGTCCACACGTTCATAGCAGCTGATCGCCGGATGCTCGTGCTTCAGGATCGCCTCGTCCATCGGGCTTCGTAGCCCGGTCTGGTAGACGCTGTTCAGCGCGGCCAGCCGGATCACGGTCTCATCGTCCTCGCCGCGAAGATTCAGATGGCAATCGACCGTGATCTCCCCGACGGTCAAGGTACCCGTCTTGTCGCTGCAGAGGATGTCCAGGCTGCCGAAGTTCTCGATGGCCGCGAGCTGCTTGACGATCACTTTCTTGCGGGCCATCCGGACCGCGCCGCTCGAGAGCGTCACGGACACCACCATGGGGAGGAGCTCGGGGGTCAATCCCACCGCCAGAGCGACGGAGAAGAGAAATGACTCGAGAATGTCTCGACGCAGAAGCGCATTGACCAGGAACACAAAGAGGACGAGGAATACCACCATCTGCAGGATCAGGAAGCCGAACCGACGCGTGCCGCGCTCGAATTCGGTCTCGGGGACGCGTCCCACCAGCCCGGCGGCAACCTGGCCGAATTCCGTGGCGGCCCCGGTGGTCACCACCACGGCGACTCCCAGCCCACTCACCACCGAGGTCCCGCGGAAGACCGCCACGGCTTCCGGCCCCGCGTCGGGCGACGCCGTCGCTCCTCCCTCGGCCTGTTTCTCGCGCGGGAGCGACTCGCCGGTGAGCAACGCCTCGTTCACGAACAAATCTCGCGTGGAGATCAGGCGAGCGTCCGCGGGCACCAGGTCGCCCGCCTTCAAGTGGATCACGTCGCCCACCACCATCTCACGCACCGGGATCTCGCGCTCCTGGCCATCGCGGAGCACGGTGGCCATCTGGGCGACCTGCCGTCTCAACCGCGCGGCCGCCGCCTGCGACCGGTAGGCCTGGCTGAAGTTCAAGGCCACGCTCAGCACGATCATCAAGACGATCACCGCCGCGCTGACGCCCTGACCGAAGGCGGCCGACACCGAGCTGGCCACCAGCAGGATCAGGACGAGCGGATTGGCCAGCTGATGCAGCAGCTCGCGCACGGCCGCGAACCGCGGCGGAGGCGCGACCTCATTGGGTCCGTGTGCAGCGAAGCGCGCGGCCGCCTCGGCCGAGGACAGACCTCGAACCGAGCTCCCCGCGCCGGCCAGAGCCTGATGGAGCTCCGCCGCCCAAGGGCGCGGCCCGCCCATCTAGCTTCCTCCTCCGTAGCGCGCCGTGATGAGGATGTCGATCATCGCCCGGAGATCCGCAAGCTCCCCGCGCTGGAAGCGGACCTCCGCCTTGCCGATCTGGCGCGCCAGCTCCGTGTCCCCGAACACGTCGCGGACCCAGCGGGAGAAGTCCCCTCGGCCGGCGTGGTGCGTGAGGATGTCGCCGGGCACGGGGCCGGCCACCTGACGGAAGGACTGCAGGCTGTTGGCCGAGGCCAGCGCTCGCCCGTGCGAGCTCCGGAACACGAATTCACGGCCCGGAGCGACGACTGAATCCACGTACTTATCTCGCGGATCCGCCGAATCGCGCGGTCGACCAGGGCGAGCTTCTTCCCGTGTGGCAGCATCGACAGATCGAGGATTGCCGAGGCGGATGGATTGTGCTGCATGGACTCCAGCGCGTAGTCCACGTCGGATGGTTCGCGTACATCCGTCCACGACGCGCCAGGCAGGCGCGACAGCACCCGATAGTCTCTCCCTCCGGATCGATCACACACACGGCGTAGCGTGCCGAGACCAGGCGCTCCGAAGAGCGCCAGGTCGTTCTCCGCATCACCCCGAGCCAGCACGTCGTGCGGCGACAGCTCCAGGAAGCGCAGGACCTGCTCGACCCCCGACCCTTTCGACAGCCCGGACGGCAGCAGCATGAGGGCGGCCCGATTCGTAATGAGATCGCGGCTGACGCCGGCCGTGCTCAGGGCCTCCCGGACCGCCATCTCGTCGGCGCGGGCGGTGCTGACGATCACCCGGCCCGCCTGGTAGTAGGTGCCCCGGCGGTCGAGCTCGGCCAGAAGCCGGGCCGGAACGGCCGGCCCGAGATCCCGGATCATCGCGGAGCCCGGATGGTAGATCACCGATCCATTCTCGGCCACCACCGCGTCGAACAGCTCCAAGCAGTCACAGACCCGGGTCAGCTCGAAGAAGGTCCGCCCCGTGACGAGGATCAGTCGGACCCCCATCCGCCGAGCTTGCTCGAGCGATCCCTTGACCTCTGGTTCGACGCGGTCCTCGACCGCCAAAGTGCCGTCGACGTCGCATGCGAGCGCCTTGAACGGGATCAAGGGATTCGCCTGGCCCGCGCCCCGGCCGAAGGGAACCAGCGCCGCAGCGCAAGGTGCGTCGGAAGACAGAAACCCAGCAGGTTGATCGCCGCGACGGTCAGGACCCAGCGATGGGGCGCCATCCACGCCTGCGGATGATCATCCGTCAACCCATACACATAGTTGACGTTGACGGCCGCGTGGGGGGCGGACGGGGACGGCGGCGGGGCCGGTGCGAACGCATACGAGACGAAGAGCACCACGAGCACCACCACGGATTGCGCCGCCAACGCTCGGGAATCATACCCGACCCGCCACGTCAGCCAGAGGAGCAGGAAGGGCAGCCATCCGTGGAACGACGACAGGAGTCTCAAGGAAAGGGAGAGACTCGGATCCAGCATGTAGGCGGTCACTCCGGTCACGTGAATCCCCAGGGTCAGCCGACACAGCAGATCGATGACCCAGAGCAGCTGAGGTACGACGATCGCGATCGCCTGCATGCTGACCAGGAGCGAACTCTCCAGCCACAGCGCGGGAGCGGTCGCCAGCATCGCGATGTCGCAGAAGTAGAGGAAGTTCCACGGCGTGTACGTGACCCAATAACAGGGGACGACGATCGCCACGTATGCCGAGTATGCGACCTTCAGCCAGAGCGGCACTCGGGGCAATCGAGCGCACCTCTCAACCGAAGCGTGCCGGTGATGCCCCGATCGTCGAGCTCGGCGACGTCGAAACGTCGCCAGATCGACCCGGGGCATCACCTCCCACGCGTCTCCCTATTCCGCCTTGATCGGGATCGTCGTGCCCTTGGCCGCGGCCGTCTTCGGCATCGTCACGGTCAGCAGACCGTTCTTGAAAGTTGCCGTGACCTTGCTCCCGTCCACCCCGATCGGCAGGCGCACGGTGCGGGTGAACGTGCCGTACGAACGCTCGACGCGATGATACCGCTCGTCTTTCTCCTCCTTTTCGTGCCTCTTCTCGCCCTTGATCGTCAGCAGATTCTCCTGCAGCGAGATCTGGATGTCCTTCTCATCCATCCCGGGGGCTTCGACCTTCGCGACGAGGCTGTCCTTCGTCTCCGAGATGTCCATGCTCGGGGCCCAGTCACCCAGGGGCGGGAACTCCTCCCATTTGTGCTCGAAGACTCGCTCGAGCATCCGATCCATCTCCTGCTTCAGGCTGCCGATTCCACTCCACGGTGTGAGCGCGCGCATTGTCGATCCTCCCTTTGGTTTGAGCGATGAGACTGGCGCCACGGTCCCACCCGGGCGACCGGTGCATCGCAAATGCCAGTCGGAGATCGCGCCGATTCAGCCACTTAGGAATCCCCTCACCCATGACTCCCGCGGCGCGGATGCCTCGCTGGGGTCGCTCCGCCCCAATGGGGTGATCCCGACGTGCTCGATATCGCTGACCTTTGGCTTCGGCATCCGCGTTGCACGTCCGGCTTCCCGATGACGGCGCATGACCACGAATACCCGAGCGATCTCGAACGTGACATCACGCTCGGCGATGGAGCTCGGATCCACCTGCGAGCGATCAGACCGGACGATGAGGAGCGCTTGATCTCCTTTCACGATCACCTTACCGGGCAGACCGCCTACCAGCGCTTCTTCAACGCCTTGAGGCATCTGCCGCGCGCCACGGCTCACTTCCTCGCCAACGTGGACTACCGGCGGCGGCTCGCGCTGGTCGCCGAGCATGGAGAAGGCGCTTGCCGCACGCTGGTGGGCGTTGCCCGCTATGACTGCACTGACCAGCCGGACATCGCCGAGATCGCCTTCGTGATCAGGGACGACTGGCAGAACCGCGGGCTCGGCACGATCCTGCTGGAGGCCCTCTTGACGGCGGCGGCAGAGCGCGGGATCGACCGGTTCCGTGCCTACGTCCTGGCCTCCAATGGACGGATGCTCGACATGTTGACTCGCTTCACCGATATCCGCGAGCGCCAGACCGAAGGGGGCGTGACCGAGCTCCTCCTCACCCGCCGTCCTCCTCCGAGCGGCCGGCGCTCACGCTAGGCGCCTGACGGTCACCGCAGCGATCCGAGATAGGCCGCCAGCGCCTCGACCTCGGAGTCGCTCAGCTCGATCTTCGGCATGTGCGCGGTCGGGCGCTGCATCGACGGATCTTGCAGCCAGCGGGTCAGATAAGCCCGGTCCCGCTTGGCTCCGATATGCGAGAGATCGGGCGCGATCGGCGTCCCCACCGCCCCGATGGTGTGACAGCCGAAGCAACCCTGATCACGAAAGATCGTCTGGCCGGCGTTGCGATCCTGGGCGTGGCCGCTCGAGGTCATCAGGGCGATCGCGCCGAGCAGCAGCATCGACTTGAAGATCACGGACTTACCTCCTGGGCGGCCTGCCAGCGGACCCGCCAGCGGCCTCCTTCATGGCACGGGACCTCGTGGCGGCCTCGATCACGGCGAGGCGAACCGCTTCCGGAATCTCGTCGATCCGAGCGACCCGATGCCCGTTGGCGGCCAGGGCGGCGCGCGGCATGAGCGGCGTCGTGGCCTCGGCCGGATTTTGCACGATCGTGGCGCCGCCCGCGCGTCGGATCGCCGCCAGCCCGGCCGCGCCATCGCTGCCAGCGCCCGAGAGCAGCACCCCAACCGCGCGCGGGCCGCACACGCGGGCCACCGAGTCGAAGAGCACGTCGATGGACGGTCGAGAGAAGCGGACCTTGGGCCCCGCATCAAGTCCCACGTGGCCGTCGGAAACGATCAGATGCAGGTCGGGCGGAGCCAGGTAGACCACACCGGGCCGCAGCGGCTCCCCCGCCACCGCGTCCTTGACCGGAAGCGCGATCTTGCGGCTGAGCAGACGGCTCAGCTTCGAGATATGCGTCGGGCTGACGTGCCGGACCACGAGAATCGCCGCCTGGAGGCCCTCGCGAAGCGGTCCCAGAACTCGCTGCAGGGCCACGATACCGTCATGAGAAACGCCGACGGCGACCACGACGAGCGTAGAAGTAGGCTGGGCGTCTTCCTCGACTCGGCCAGCGGCGTCTGGCTCGCTTACCTTGCTCGGCATGACATTCGTTTGGGCAAGGCGTATGCCAGATCTGGGGAAGCGAACTTTCAATACCTTACCCCCGGGGCACCTCACCGTCGCGCTGGAGGCCGCGCCCCAGGTGAGGCATCGGATCCCTCGGCCTCCGCGGCCGCCACGGCCTCGATCCCGCGTACTACCGCGTCCGGGTTGAGCGAGATGCTGGTGATCCCCTTCCCGACCAGGAATCGGATGAGGTCGGGATAGTCGCTCGGGGCCTGGCCACAGATCCCCACCTTGCGCCCCGCGCTTCGCGCCGCATCCACTATCATGCCGATCATGGCGAGGACCGCTGGATTGCGCTCATCGAACTCGGGCGCCAGGAGCTCCGAGTCCCGATCCACGCCCAGCACGAGCTGGGTGAGGTCGTTGGACCCGATCGAGAAGCCGTCGAAGAGGGCCGCGAACTCGTCGGCCAGGATCGCGTTGGATGGGATCTCCGCCATCACGTAGACCTCGAGGCCGTCGTCGCCACGCGCGAGACCATTGGCCGCGAGGAGATCGAGGACCCGCCGGCCCTCGGCCGGGGTCCGGCAGAACGGGACCATCAGCTTCACGTTGGTGAGGCCCATCTGCTTCCGGACCCGCTGCAGCGCGCGGCACTCGAGCCCGAACGCCTCGCGGTAGCGCGGATGGGCGTACCGGAACGCGCCCCGGAACCCGAGCATCGGGTTGCCCTCCTCCGGCTCGAAGCCGCGACCGCCCAGGAGCCCCGCGTACTCGCTCGACTTGAAGTCCGAGAGGCGCACGATCACGTCCTTGGGGTAGAAGGCGGCCGCGATCATCCCGACGCCCTCGGCCAGCCGCTCCACGAAGTACTCGCCGCGGTCGGCGTACCCGGCGGTGAGCGCGTCGATCTCGGCCCGCGCCGCCGCGTCGGCGACGCGCTCCGGGTGGAGCAGAGCGAGCGGATGCACCCGCACGAAGCTCGCGATGATGAACTCGATGCGCGCCAGCCCCACCCCGTCGTTGGGCAGG
>DASTYT010000003.1 GCA_035764725.1 Candidatus Methylomirabilota bacterium
CGCACGGGCTGCTCCAGCCCATCGCCGACGCGGTGAAGCTCATGATGAAGGAAGACGTGGTCCCGACCCTCGCCGACCGGCCCGTCTACAACTTGGCGCCAATCGTCTTCCTGATCCCGTGCATGCTGATCTTCGCCACCATCCCCTTCGCGCCCGGGCTGGGGGTGGCCGATCTCAACATCGGCGTCCTCTTCTTCCTCGCCGTCTCCTCGATGGAGATCGTGGGGCTGTTCATGGCGGGGTGGGGGTCGAACAACAAGTACGCGCTCCTGTCCGCGATGCGCGCGGTGAACCAGATCATCTCGTACGATCTACCGTTTGTTTTCACCGCCCTCGTGCCCGTGGTGCTGGCCGGCTCCCTGCGCCTGTCCGACATCGCGAACGCCCAGGTGGGCTTCTTCGGGGCCTTCATCTTCTACCCCGTGATCGGGCAACTTGCCTTCATCGCCTACATCGTGACCACCCTCGCCGCGGAGAACCGGGTGCCGTTCGACATCCTCGAGGCGGAGTCCGAGCTGGTGGCGGGCTTCCGCGTCGAGTACTCCGGCATGAAGTTCGCACTGATCCAGCTCGGCGAGTACGCGCACGCCATCGGCACCTCGTTCCTGGGGGCGCTCCTCTTCCTCGGCGCGTGGTCGGGGCCGGGGCCGGCGTGGCTGGGGCCGCTCTGGTTCCTCTTGAAGGCGATGGCGGTCTTCCTCCTCCTCACCTGGGTGCGCTGGAGCTTCGTACGAATCCGGGTGGACCAGATCCTCGCGATCTCCTGGAAGCTCATGCTGCCGGCCAGCCTGCTCCTGCTGATGGCCACGGCGGCGTGGGTGAGCTGGCGGAGCGCCGGTGGCGCCTGAGGCGAAGCCTCGGGGCTTCGCGCGCGAGGTGGCCGACCTCGTGGGGGCGGTGGGCCGGGCGATGAAGGTCACCCTGATCAACCTCTTCCGCAAGCCGGTGACCGTGCACTACCCGGACGTCGAGCGCGAGTACCCCGACCGCTTCCGCGGCGTGCTCGCCCTCACCTACGACAAGGAGACGGGCGAGGAGAATTGCATCGGCTGCCGACTGTGCGAGTACATCTGCCCGCCTCAGGTCATCAAGGTGGAGATGCTCAAGGCGGAGAAGCGCAACTACGCCAAGACCTTCACCCTCGAGCTCTACGCCTGCGAGTTCTGCGAGCTGTGCGTGCAGGTGTGCCCGACCGACGCCATCATCATGATGAAGTCGTTCGACGTGGCCACCGCGGACCGTCGCGAGCTGCTCTTCGACAAGGACCGCCTCCATGCCGTTGGTCTACAGTTCCCAGCTTCCTGGGCCACCGGCAACCTGCTGCGCAACATGCAGTCGCCCCCGAAGGCGGCCAAGGCCGAGCACGGCAAGGCCGCCGGAGGGACCGAGTGACCCTGGAACCGATAGCCTTCGCGGCCCTCGCCGTCCTCCTCATCGGCTCGGCGGTGGCCGTGGTCCTCACGAAGAATCTCTTCCACTCGGTGCTATGGCTGGCCCTCACCCTCACCGGCACCGCCGGCGTCTTCCTGTCCCTCGACGCGGAGTTCCTCGCCGCCGTCCAGCTGCTCCTCTACGCGGGCGGCGTGGTCACCATCGTGGTATTCGCCATCGTGGTCACCGAGCGACTGGTCGGCGACCGCATCACCCAGACCAGCCGCCAGCTGGTGAACGGGTTCATCATCTCGGGGGCGGTGCTGGTCGGCGTGCTCTCGTTCGTGCTCCGGTCCCCGGCATGGGGGCCGCGGCCGCCTCTCGCTGGCGACCTCACCAAGGCCATCGGCCAGTTGGTGCTCACGCGCTTCGTCCTGCCCTTCGAGCTGCTCGCGATCCTCTTCTTCGCCGCGCTCCTCGGCGCGATCTACTTCGCGCGGCCCGACGAGTGATGCCCACCTCGATGCCCACCGGGCTGCCCCCCTACGTCCCCCTCCACGCGTACCTGGTCCTCGCCGCCGTCCTCTTCTCGATCGGCCTCTTCGGCGTGGTGACGCGGCGGAACACCATCGGCATCCTGCTCGGCATCGAGCTGATGCTCAACTCGGTGAACATCAACCTCGTCGCCTTCGCCCGCTTCAGCGGTGATGTGGCCGGCCTCGTCTTCACCCTCTTCACGATCTCGATCACGGTGGCGGAGGTGGCGCTTGGTCTCGCCCTCGTGATCCTCATCTTCCGGGTGCGGCGCACCGCCATCGCCGACCACCTCGACCTCCTCAGGGGATGACGCCGTCGCCATGACCGATCCCGGCATCCTCGCCGCCATCGCCCTGCTGCTGCCCGCGACTTCCTTCCTCATCCTCGCCCTGGGCTATCCCTTGAGGCGCAGCGGCCGCGCCGCCGGCCTCGTGTCGATCCTGTGCGCAGCGGGCGCGCTCGCCGCCGCCCTGCGCGCGTGGTCGCTCGAGACCCCCGAGGGGATGACGCGGATCGCCTACGAGTGGATCCCGCAGGAGGCCGGCTCGCTCGCCACCGTGGGCGTGCTCGCCGACGCCGATTCCACCATCATGCTGGTCCTGGTCGCGCTGGTGTCGCTGCTCGTGCAGGTCTACTCGCTGGGCTACCTGGATGCGGAGCCGCGTCCCGCGCTGGGCCGGTACTACACCTACCAGTCGCTGTTCGCGTTCTCGATGATGGGCCTGGTGCTCGCGCCGGGC
>DASTYT010000004.1 GCA_035764725.1 Candidatus Methylomirabilota bacterium
CCCATGACGACGGACGGAATCCCCTTCTGCTCCAGCACGATGGCGCCGTGGATACTCCACGACGTGCACGACCCTCAGTCGGCGCTGCCGACCAGGGCGACGTCGCACGTCGTGAGCGCCTCCAGGATCGTGGGCGACGGCACCCCCGCGATCCCCTTCTCGCGTTTCACGACCGCGCCCGCGCCGTAGCGCTCCTGCAGCCGTTTGGCCACCGCGAGCATCAGCGTGCCCGCGTTCGCCTTGCTGTTGTCAAGGATGGCGATCTTCTTCCCCGCCAGGCTGTCCACGCGCTTGGCGCGCCCCGCCGCCAGGATCCTCGGCTCGGCAGTGGGATCGTACAGGATGACCTCGTGGCCGTTGCCGCTCATCGCGACTCCTTCCGTGGTAGACGTTCGCACCGGTGAATCATCGGCGGCGACCCGTCGGTATCGACTCGCGCGGCTGATAGTAGCACCTGATCCGATCGCTCTCAGGCCCGCGGCCCCGCAGGCACAGGCTGCACGTAGCCGCACGCCTTGCACGTGCGAAGCGCCGGACTCGCGTTGAACTCCTGGGCGACCTGCTTCAGCTCGGCGAGGAGATCCGCGGCGTCGCGCCGGAGCTCGTAGAGCTTGGCGTCGCACTGCTCGCAGTACCAGGCGTAGCCCTCCGCCTTCGCCTCGTCCGCGCCGCGCACCCGCTCCACCACCAGCCCCACCGAGTGGGCCGGGCGCTGCGGCGAGTGGGGCGTGTTGGCGGGGAGCAGGAGCACTTCTCCCTGCCGGATCGGCGCCCGGCGCCGCTTGCCCGCGCCGTCGATGTACTCCAGCACCATGTCGCCCTCGAGCTGATAGAAGAACTCGTCGCTCGGGTCCAAGTGGAAATCGCGCCGCGCGTTCGGACCGCCGATAATCATCACGATGAACTGCGAGTCCTTCCAGACCATCTCCGCGCCCACCGGCGGCTTGAGGAGCTCCCGGTGCTCGTCAATCCAGCGCTTGAGACTGAAGGCGCTCAGGGGGCTCGTCATGGCTCGGACAGACACCGCCCAGTGGGGGTCCATTCTCCTGACGGAACTGTCGGGGCCGCGTCGCCATCGTGCACGATGAGGGAGAGCGAACGCCGTGGAGTGGCCCCCCGCCCGGAGACACTCATTGGAACGCCGGCGGGCAGCACCATAGCCTCGCCGGCCCGGGCCCGGAACACCCCGGCCGGCGTCTCCACGCACTGCTCTCCCTCCAGCACGTACCACGCCTCCGGGCCTGAGTGCTTGTGCGTGAATGCCGTAACGCCGCCCGGCGAAACGCCTTCGAAAAAGAGGAGGCCATAGCGTCGCGCGGCCTGCACCGGAATCGGCCCGACCGTAGCCACACGCCGCCACTCGCCGCGCCGCCACTCCTCTGGAGCGACCGTGAGCAGCCAGATCTGATCATGCGCCATCACGACCGCGCCGGTCTCGGTGCGCCGGGCCTCTGCCTCTTGGCGCGACGGAAATGCGTCGAGATGCCAGTATAGCCGCATGGAGGGCAGCTGGTCGACACGAAGCCAGGCCAGTATCGAGCAGCCATATTCGGTCACTCTTTCCTTCGGTGCGCAGCCCGTGTGTAGCGGCAGGGTCTGCGCGCGGACCTCGCCGACCGACCGCACCCAGAGGGCGGCGAGCAGCAGCAGGACGGCGGGCCACCGCTTGCCTAGCGGTGAGGTCATGGGTTGCTCGCGATCGCGTACACGACGTTGGCCTCGACGGCTCGGATGCCGCTACGGCGAATGTAGTCGAGATTGGCCTGGCGCACCCGCTCCCGCGCGGCCGCGTCGAGCTGGTCGAGCGTGCCCCGGTAGCCGGTGCCGAGCACGGCGGACCACCAGGCCTCGGGCGATGAGATCGGATGCTCGCCGGGCTCTGCCACCACCTCGGGCCGCTCGACATCGCCTTGTCGCAGCACCTCGGTCAGCGCCGCCGGGTCGCAGATGCGGTCCCAGGGGTTGAAGCCCTTGTAGAGATCGGACCGCTCGGCCTTGATGGAGTCCCAGAACGCGCCGCCGGCTCGAAGAAGCGCGGGCCCCAGGTGGTGATGGCGAGCCGGCCGCCGGACCGCACGCAGCGCCAGAGCGCCCGCACCGCCGCCGCGATGTCGGGCACGAAGAAGACGCCGAACACGCACACGACGGCGTCGAAGCTCGCCGGGGGCAACCCGAGGTCGAGCATGTCGCCCCGGCGGAACTCGGCGTGACGCAGGCCGCGCGCGGCCGCCTTCGCGCGCGCCAGGGCCAGGAGGTCTTCGGCCAGATCGACGCCGAGCACGTGCCCTCCGGGACCCACCCGCTCCGCCGCGGGTAGCGCGGAGGCACCGCTGCCGCAGCACACATCGAGCACTCGCGCGCCCGGCGGCAGGGCGAGGCGCTCTATGGTGTGCCGGCCGAATCGTCCCCAGAAGGAGTTCGCCGCATCGTCGTAGTGGTCGGCCGCCGCGTTGTAGGTGGCGGCGGCGCGGGCCTTGGCCGCCGCGTCGTCGGAGATGCCCATGTCGCCTCAGCCTCCCTGGGTTTGCAGCAGCACGATTCCGGCGGCGATCGGCCCGATGGCGAGGAGCCGGCCCGAGAAGATGTCGACGCCCGCCGCGGCCAGCCCGGCCAGCGCCATGAGCCAGAGACCCTGGGGGTGCCCCACGATGTCGTGGCCGCGGGCGCGCATCGTGAGCAAGACGAGGGCGTTGACAACCAGGGCCCCACCGGTGACGACGAGCGCGCCGAGGGCGGCGGTCACCTTCGCGGAGCCGAGCTTGAGGCACAGCGTCCACGTCGCGGCGGAGGCGCCCGCGAGCATCGCGAACAGCACGGCGGATGAGAGCACCGACATCTCCTCGACGATGTGCCTAGGGTTCGACCCGCCAGCCCAGCGGCACCGAGCCGGCCGGGAAGACGAGAATGCCGCCCACGACGTCGCGGCTGATCTGGAACGCCACGCCCTCCGACACATACCCGATCGCGTTCTGGCTTTCCAGGGTGGGCGTGCCGTACACACGGCGGACATCCTGGACCGGGTCCATGATCGAGACGCCGCGCCCGGTGCGAAGGGCCGGCCCTCGTCCGCCGGAATGCGGCGTCAGCGTCGCGAGGATCTGCTCGACCCTATCCTGGTAGATCACGACCACGAGCAGGAGACCGGTCTGGCCGCCGTCATCGCTGAGCAGGTAGCTGTACGTGTACCCGCGCTGCAGCGGAAGGCACTCGCTGGGCTGACTCCAGGCGCGCTCGAGGTCGGCGGCGCTGCTGCCGAGGGTGACCGCCCCGAGCCCGCTGCCCTCACGGATGATGAGAGAGCCGAGCGCGACGGGAGTCAGGACGCCGCTGCCCCGCGGGCATGCCGGCACCGTCTGCGCGCGCGACGCGGGGGGCGACAGGCTGGCCAGCAGCGAGAGAGCCGCCAGCGCGACGACCGCGCGCCTCCGCATCTCAGCGCGTACCTAGTCGCGCGGGGGGAACAGGCGATTCGACTCCTCGAAGAGCGCCAGCGTCTTCTGCACGTCGAAGGGATGCTCCACGAGCTGCTCGGGATCCCACTCGCTCCGCGGCGCCCCGAAGAAGTCGCCCCCGTACACGTGAATCGCCCCGGTGAGGCGCTTGATGGGATTGAGCACCGAGTGGATGATGTCGCGGCCCAGCGGCACCGCCTCTCCGCCGCAGATGGCCTTGGCGCCGGCCGCTTCGATGCGGCCCGTCGGCGCGCCCGCGGGGCGTCGCCAGAAGATGTTGTCCTCGCGACCCGTGTAGATCCCGATCACCGCCCACATCGCGTGGTTGTGCGGGATCTGACACATCCACGGCCCCCAGGTGAGGTTGAGCACGGTGAGCTCGCTCGACCGGTGCAGGACCTGCACACCGGCCCGGCGCGGCTCGCCGAGCGCGCTCATGATGTCCCCCGACGTGGACACCGCGCGGGCCACGAGGTCGAGCACGCCCGCCGAGCCCTGCGCGGCGTTGGCGCTCCGGCAGTCCGCGATGAACCGGTCCGGGTCGAACACGGCCCTACTCCGCGCGGCCGCCCTAGCTCGAGCTCCAGGAGAACGGGGCGAAGTGGCCGTTGTTCTTTCCCGACGTATCGTCCCAGTTGATCCCGAAGGCGTGCATGTGACCGCGCGAGGCCTTGGCCAGCGCGAGGCGGCTCGCCGCGGGGTGACCCACGTTGTCGAGGTAGATGGGCTCGCTCGGGCTCGCGCCCGGAATCCCGTCGACCGAGATATCGAGCAGGCCGGGGATCGACGCGGACCGACGCATGCCGCCGCGCTCGATCTGGATCGGCCGGCTCTCCACCCCCGCGAACTTGGTCACGAGCGGGCCCACGGCAGCCATCGGGCCGCCGCTCTGCCCGCTGCCGATGGCAACGATGGCCTCGCGCTGGGCGGCGGTAGCGCGCTCGTCCACGATCAGCCCGACCGTCCAGTTCCCCGCGCCCATCGGCCCCGGGGTGTGCAGGAGGACGGCGAAGTTCAGCCCGTCGAGGGAGGTCGAGCCATGGGTGCCCCGCTCGATGTGGAAGACGAGGCCGGCGTCGCAGGCCCCCTTGGTGGGACGGGCCGCCAGCCCGGAGGTCGGGCAGGGGCAGACGGAGTCGCAGCTGCACGCTTCGAGGTAGTCACCGCTGATCTTCCACTGAGGGTCCGCCATGTAAAGCCTCCCCCGGTGTGTGCCGCGCTCACATCGGATGAGCGCCGCGCAACACCATCACGAGTTCGGGACGTAAGGCCACGGTCACACCCAGAACCACGAGCGCCACTCCGGTCGCCCGGGCGATCCACTCGCCGCCCGGGAGCAGCTTCTCCGCCGCCACCACCGCCGTGATGAGCAGCACCCAGCGGAGGCCCATCGCCCCTGCGGCCACCAGCACCAGCATCAGCGCCCAGCAGCACCCGAGGCAGTAGATCGCATGATACCAGCCCAGGGCCAGGCTGCCCCACCGGCCGGGACGCCAGTGCCCGAGCAGGAAACCCAAGGGGCTCCGGCAGGCCCGAAGGCACGCACGCTTCAGCGGTGAGAGCTGAAAGACTCCCGCGGCCGCCAGCACGACGGCGATGGCGTAGGCGAAGCCAGAGCCCGGCACGGCCATGAGGGCCGTGTGCACGAGGTACACGGGGACGCCGCTGCCCGCCCAGACGACGAGATAGACCGCGGTGAAGCTGGCGACCGACACGCCCTCCTCGATCACCCGGTGCGGGGGGGCGATCTTGCTCCCGCGTATGGCGCCGTAGAGGGAAATCATAGGCAGCGCGCTTGGGAGCATCATCGCCGTCATCATGACGGCCCAGCCGAGGACGAAGGCGCTTCCGCCGGCCCATGTCCCCGGCATCGGCATCGTCATCATCATATCGTCACCCTGAAGGCTCGACCGCACCACCGACACCCAGGCCGCTGCGGCGAGGACGAGGAGCAGGGCCGAGGTCAGAACCGTCGCCCGGTCCGGCACGGCTATTCGATGACCTGATCGGCGCGAAGCACGAGCGATTGAGGGATGGCGAGGCCCAGTGCCCTTGCCGTCTTCAGGTTGATGACGAGCTCGAACTGCGTCGGCTGCTCGACGGGCAGCTCGGCGGGCTTGGCGCCCTTGAGGATCCGGTCCACGAATACGGGCGCGCGACGAAACAAACCGTCCACGCTCGTCCCGTACGACATGAGGCTTCCCGACTCGACGTACTCCCTGAAGCCGTGCATCGACGGTAGTCTGGCCTTCATCGCGAGCTCGGCGAGGAGCGCGTGGTGACGATTGAACATGGCGTCCGATATCACGAGAAGGGCATCCGCTCGCGCCCGGGCCATCGCGGCGAAGGCACCTTCGAACTCGGCCGGCCCGCGCACACCGAGGGGCTGAAGCTGCAGTCCCAGCGAGCGCGCCGTAGCCTTCAGATCAGAAATCACCGCGGGCCCGGATGGATTGCCGGCACTCCAGAGGACGGCCACTCGATTCGCCCTGGGAACCGCCTCTTTCAGCAGCTCCAACCCCTTGCTGGAGGTCTCGCTGCCGACGCCGTAGGCCAACCCTGTGACATTGCCACCGGGACGCGCGAGAGTCGTCACCACGCCGAGCGCCACCGGATTCGCGACGCCGATCATGACGATGGGGATGGTCTTGGTCGTGTTCCGGGCCGCGACCGTCGCGGCCGTCCCACCGCTGACGATGACATCGACCTTGACCTTGACCAGCTCGGCCGCGAGTGCGGGCATCCGATCGTAGTCTCCGTCAGCATACCGAACCTCAAGAGTCATGTTCTGGCCCTCGACCCACCCGATGTCGCGCAGCCCTTGGCGGAATGCCTCGAGCACACGCGAGGGAAGATTGGCCGAGCCCGCCGTGATCAACCCGATCCGCGGAACTTGTCGAGCCGGCTGCGCCTCGGCGGCATGCGACGCGAGGATCAGAGTCAGCACCAGCGCCGAGAACCACAGCCGGCGGCCGCCTGCTCGGTTTCCCCATGTCGACGCCGTCACGCTGCGAACATACCGCATTGGCCGTCTTCAGTGGCAGCGTCATCGGGGCGGCCGGCTGCGGCGAAACCGCAGGCGCGGTACGATTGGCCCCCATGGACCCCCGCCCGGCCACGACACCCGTGGTGGAAATGGACGCGGTCACCAAGCGCTACGGCGAGGTGGAAGCCGTGCGCGGGATCAGTCTCCGCATCGATGCCGGCGAGGTCGTGGCCATCCTCGGGCCCAACGGCGCCGGCAAGACCACGTCGGTGGGCCTCATGCTCGGCCTGCGCGCGCCGACCTCCGGCGCCGTGCGCCTCTTCGGCATGCCGCCGACGGACCGCCGCGCGCGGAGCCGCGCCGGCGTGATGCTGCAGGAATCCGGGACCACCGGCGTACTGACGACGCGTGAGATCGTGGCGCTGTTCGGACACTACTACCCGGCGCCGATGCCGCCCGAGCAGGCGCTGGCCCTCGCCGGCCTCACCGACAAGGCGGACGCGCGGATCGGCACGCTGTCCGGCGGCCAGCGACAGCGGCTCTACTTCGCGCTGGCGGTCTGCGGCGACCCCGACGTGCTGTTCCTCGATGAGCCCACCGTGGCGATGGACGTGGAGGCTCGGCGCGCCTTCGTGGCAAGCGTGCACACGCTGGCCGGCCGGGGCAAGACGGTGGTGTTCACCACCCACTACCTTCGCGAGGCCGAGGAGACGGCCCGCCGCATCGTGGTGATCGACCGCGGCGTGGTCATCGCCGACGCGTCGCCGCGCGAGCTGATGGGGCGCGTGGCGGCCAAGCGCGTGGCTTTCTCGGTCGCCGGCGCCCTTCCCAGCGGCGCCTTCGACGGGCTCGCGGTCACGGCCCTCGAGTCTTCCAACGGACACGTCCGCTTCCTCACCAGCGAGCCGGAGGCGGTGCTGCGCGCGCTCTTCGCGCGGGGAGTGGAGCTGCGCGACCTGGAGGTGGCGGGCGCCGATCTGGAGGACGCCTTCCTCTCCCTGACGCGACGAGGCGACGCGGCGTGACCACGGCCCCGATCCTGCCCATGCTGCTGGCCCAGACCCGGAGCGATTTCCGGATGCGCTGGCGCGTCCCCGCCTTCAGCCTGACGAGCCTGGCCCTCCCGATCCTCTTCTTCACCTTCTTCGGCCTGCCCTTCGCCCGAAACACGCTGCCCAGCGGCGTGAGCGAGGGCGCCTATCTGCTCGCCTCCTTCGCGGCCTACGCGGTGGGCAACGTCATGGTGTACGGGTTCGGCATCGGCGTCGCCGTCGAGCGCGGGCAGAAGATCGACCTGCTCCTGCGCGCCACCCCGCTGCCGCCCGGGGTCGCGATCACCGCGAAGGTGCTCACCGCCCTCATCTTCTCGCTGATCTCGATCTCGGCGCTCATCGTCTACGGCGTGATCGCGGGCGGCATCCACCAGGGCGTCGCCACCTGGGTCAACGTGACCGTGCGGCTGCTCGTCGGCTCGCTGCCGTTGGTCGGGCTCGGCTTCGCCATCGGCTACAGCGTCGGCCCCAACGCGGCGCCCGCAGTGGCGAACCTTGTCTACCTGCCCCTCGCCTTCGCCTCCGGCCTCTTCATGCCGATGAGCCAGCTGCCCGGCTTCGTGCAGCGCATCGGCCCGTATCTCCCCGTCTATCACTACGGCCAGCTCGCCTGGAGCGCGGTGGGCGCGCCTGCCGAGCCGCTCGTCGTCAGCCTCGCCTGGCTCGCCGGCTACACGGCGCTCTTCATGCTCATCGCCCTGCGCGCCTACCGGCGTGAAGAGTCGCGCAAGTTCGCCTAGAATGTCGCCCATCATGGCGCGCCCCGGGACCCTCGCCATCGACGTGGGCGGCACCTTCACCGACATCACCTACGCGGACGCCGAGACCGGGGCGACCTGGGTGGCCAAGACGCCCTCGACCCCGTCGGACCTCTCCCGCGGCTTCATCACCGCGGTGCGCAAGGTGCTCGGTCAGGCCGGCCGCACCCCACCCGACGTCCTCCGCGTCTTCCACGGCACCACCACCGCGACCAATGCGATCCTCGAAGGGAAAACGCCGCCCACCGCGCTCGTGACGACGGCCGGCTTCAAGTTCGTGCTGGAGATCGGCCGCCACGATATCCCGCGCCACGGCAACCTCTACGGCTGGAGCAAGCCGGCGCGGCCGGTCACGCCGGATCACGCGTACGAGGTGACGGAGCGTCTCGACGCCGATGGCTCCGTGCTCGCGCCGCTCGACGAGGCGGAGGCGCGTCAGGTCGCGCGGCGGCTCGCCCAGGCGGGCGTGCCCGCAGTCGGGGTCGTGTTCCTCCACGCCTACGCGAACCCCGCCCACGAGCGGCGCATGGCCGCGATCCTTGCGGAGGAGTATCCCGGGGTCCTCGTCTCGCTCTCGTCGGAGGTGCTGCCCCAGTTCCGCGAGTTCGAGCGCAGCATGGCCACCGCGCTCAACGCCGCCGTCATGCCGCCGGTGAGCCGCTACGTGGGGCTGCTGCGCGCGGCGCTCGACGCGGAAGGCGTGCGCGCCCCGCTCCTCATCATGAAATCGGACGGCGGCGTCACCAGCGTCGCGACCTGCGTGCGCCAGCCCGTGCAGACGGTGCTGTCGGGCCCGTCCGCCGGCGTGGTGGGCGCGGTCAGCGTGGCGCGCACCGCGGGGCACCGCGACATCATCTCGATCGACGTCGGCGGCACCAGCGCGGACATCTGCCTCGTGCGCAACGGCCGGCCCGAGATCACGAAGGACGGGATGATCGGCCCCTTCCCGCTGAAGCTTCCCATGGTCGACATCCACACCATCGGCGCGGGCGGCGGCAGCATCGCGGCGGTGAGCGCGAGCGGCCGGCTGACCGTGGGCCCGCGCAGCGCCGGCGCCGAGCCGGGCCCGGTCTGCTACGGGCGCGGGGGACTCGAGCCCACGGTGACCGACGCGCACCTGGTGCTGGGCCGCATCCCGCCCGCGCTGCTGGGCGGCGAGATCCCGCTGGACCTGGCCGCCGCGCGGGCCGCGATCGAGCAGCGTGTGGGCACGCCGCTGCGCCTGACCGTGGAGGAGGCGGCCGCCGGCATCGTCGAGATCATCGACAACTCGATGGCGCGCGCCATCCGCACCGTATCCGTGGGGCGCGGCCACGATCCGCGGCGGTTCGCGCTGGTCGCCTTCGGCGGCGCGGGACCGCTCCACGCCTGCCGCCTCGCCGAGCTGCTCGAGATCCCCACCGTGATCGTGCCGCCGCGGCCGGGCGTGCTCTCCACGTGGGGGCTGCTCGACACCGACATCCGCGCCACCTTCGTCCGCACGGTGGGGCCCGACGACCGCCGCGCCACCGCCGACGGGGCGGCGCCACGTCTCGAGGCCGTCTGGCGCGAGCTGGAAGCGCAGGCGCGCGCCTGGCTGGACGGCGAGGCAGTGCCCCACGAGGGGCAGCGCTTCGAGCGCGCCGCCGATCTGCGTTACGAGCATCAGAGCTTCGAGCTCACCTGCCCGGCCGGCGGCGGACCCGCCACCGCCGCCGAGCTCGCCGAGCTCGTGGCCACCTTCCACGCCGAGCACCGGCGTCTCTACACCTACGATCTGCCCCGCGCGCCCATCGAGCTGGTGAACCTCCGTGTCACCGCGATCGGGGCGCTGCCGCGGCGGGGCGAGGCAGGGGCCGGCAGCGGACCGGCGCCTCGAGAGGCGAAGACAGGCGAGCGCCGCGTCTACTTCCGCGGCACGGGCTGGCGCGTGACGCCCTCCTACGACCGCGCGCGGCTTCGGGATGGGCAGGAGATTGTCGGGCCCGCCGTCATCGAGCAGGACGACGCGACGCCGCTGGTGGCGCCGGGCTTCGCGGCGCGCGTCGACCCCGCGGGCAATCTGCTCCTGGAGCGTGTCCATGGCTGAGCCGACGCGCGTCGATCCCATCACGCTCGAGATCATTCGCGGCAGCCTCGCGTCGACCATCCGCGACATGGAGCTCTTGATGGAGCGCTGCGCGATGTCGCCCTTCATCAAGGAGAAGAAGGACTACTTCGTCGGCGTCTTCGACACGCGGGGACGCATCGTGGCCTGCCACATCTCGGGCAGTGGTCCCGGCATGATCGACGCCATTCTCCGCGCGTACCCGCTCGAGAGCATGCGGCCGGGCGATGTGTACTGGTTCAACGACCCCTACCTCTCCGACGGCGCCGTCCAGCATCACCAGGACATGGTGTTCGTGATGCCGGTGTTCCACGAGGGGGTCGTCGTCGCCTTCGCCACCACGTTCGGGCACTACCAGGACATCGGCGGGATGCGCGCGGGCAGCATCTCGCCCCACGCCACCGAGATCTACCACGAGGGGCTGCTGGTGCCGCCGGTGCGCATCATGCAGGAAGGGCGGCTCAACGAGGAGGCGTACCGCATCTTCCTCCGCAACTCGCGCCTCCCGGACCTCGTGGAGGGCGACACGCGGGCGATGATGGCGTCCTGCCGCCTGGCCGAAGGGCGTCTGGCCGAGCTGTTCGAGCGCTACGGCGCGCCGACCGTCCTCGCCGCCTTCGAGGCCGGCATCGCCCAGACCGCGGAGCGCGCGCGGGCGCTCTTCCTCGAGCTGGTGCCGGAGGGCGCCTGGCGCTTCCACGACTACCTCGACAGCGACGGCGGCGTCGACTCGCGGCCGCACCGCATCGAGCTGGCGCTGGACCGCCGTGGGGACCACGTGCGGCTGGACGGCTCCGGCTCCGACGATCAAGCGCGCGGCCCGATCAACTTCATGACCAACCCCGGGCTCCTCCGCATCGCCTTCGGCCGCTATCTCCAGGCGCTGGATCCGGACCTCGAGGTCAACGAGGGGCTGCTGCGCAACCTCGACGAGTGGGTGGCGCGCGAGGGCAGCCTCTTGAAGCCCCGCTTTCCCGCCCCGCTCGGCATGCGGGCGAACACGCGCTTCCGCGTGATGTCCTGCATCTTCGGCGCGCTCGCCCAGGCCAACGGCGGCCGCGTCCCCGCCGGATCCCCGGTGTACGTCCTCTACTACTTCCGCGCCTGGGACGAGGCGGCGCGGCGTCCCATCCTGTGCATCGAGGGCTTGGGCGTGGGGCTCGGCGCGCGCCCGTTCGCGGACGGTGTGGACGTCATCTACTACATCGCGCAGGAGAACTACCCCGTGGAGTACGTGGAGCGCGACTTCCCGCTGCGGGTGGAGCGCTATGTTGCGCGCGCCGACTCGGGCGGCCCCGGCTTCCACCGCGGCGGCGCCGGCGTGATCCGCGACGTGCGCGTGCTTTGCGATAAGGCCGAGCTGGCCACGCGCATGGAGAACACGCTCGTCGCGCCCTACGGGGTGGCCGGCGGTCAGGCGGGCCGCACCGGCCGCATCATCCTGAATCCCGGCACCCCGGACGAGCGCGAGCTGCCCGCGCTCGGCGACGGGATCACGCTCAAGCGCGGCGACCTGCTGCGCCTGGAGACCTGCGGGGGCGGCGGCTGGGGCGACCCCCTCGTCCGCGAGCCCGAGCGCGTCAAGCAGGACGTGGCGCGCGGCCTCGTGACCGCGCGTGGCGCCCTCGAAGACTACGGCGTCGCGCTCGACGCCGTCACGCTGGAGATCGACAAGACCGCCACCGACGAGACGCGCCGCCGGCGCACTCGAGAATTGCCGCTCATCGACCGCGGCCCCGGCTTCGCGGAGGCCGAGGCCCGCTGGCGCGCCGCCCGCGAGGCGCCGCGCCTCTGAGGAGACCCACCATGGCCATGAAGGACCTCGCCGCGAAGATGAATGCGCTCTGCGACGCCCTGCCCTTCCAGACGAGCTGGTATGTGAAGGACCTCGCCACCGGGGAGCGGGCGGATCGCCTCGGCGACACGCCGGTGCCCTCGGCGAGCACCCGCAAGATCTCGATCATGATGGCGGCGCTCAAGGCGGTGCACGACGGCAAGCTTTCGCTCGATCAGAAGGTGACGATCCAGGCCAAGTACCAGGACAACGACTCCGGAACCTTCCAGCATCTGACCCCCGGGTTCTGGATCACCTTCCGCGACGCGCTCGTCATGATGATCATCGTGAGCGACAACACCTGCACGGGCACGGTGGTCGACATGGTGGGCCTCGATGCGATTCAACGCTACTGCGACAGCGTGGGCATGACGCGCACCGTGCATCGATTCGGCATTCCGCCCAAGCTCGGCCCCGACCACACCCTGGACCAGGTCACGACCACCACGCCCAACGATCAGGGGATCCTGCTGGAGGCGATGCTCCGGGGCGCGGAGGACAAGGCGGCCGCCGCGAAGCTCGGCGTGACACCGGAGCTCTGCCGCCTGGGCCTGGACATCCTCTCGTGGCAAAAGCTCAAGACCCGCATCCCCTCGCAGCTTCCGCTCGGCACCAAGGTGGCCCACAAGACCGGCACCGGCTCGCGCGGCTACATGGACGCGGGCATCGTCTACCGCGACGGGAGGCCCCTCTACATCATCACCATGTACACGGAGCACGTGCCCGCCGCCCTGCCCGACGGCACGCCCGGCTTCACCGCGGCATATCAGCTCATGGGCCGGCTGGCGCGTGTCGCCTGGGACTCCATCGCTTCGCAATCGCACTAGATGGAGAGCGCCAGACGCCCGCGAATCGTGACCGGACTACGCGCGACCTTTGAGAGTCTCGGCTGGATTGCGAGGGAAGTTGGCATCTTCAAAGGGCTAGGCCTCGAGTGCACATTCCCCAGACTCGAGACGGGCGGGCCGGAAGCCGTCGCCGGAATCGTTCGGGGCGATTGGGAATTTGCGGAAACCGGCAGCGCTCCGTATGGGCAGGCGGCCCTTGACGGCCGGGATACCGTCATTCTTCTTGCGGCGTTGGCGCCACTCTCGACGGGACTGCCGATCCTGACGCGCCCGGCGATATCCGATCCGCACCAGCTAGAGGGCAAGCGCCTTGGTGTTCTGACGAACACCGGCCAGGTCGCCATCTCCGTGCGCTCCGCCCTGCACACGTGGGGCGTCAGCGCCACCCTCGTTCCCCTTGGGACATTCGGGGCGATCTATGCCGCGCTCGGGTCCGGAGAGATCGACGCCGGAGCGCTCTCCGCCGACTATCGATTCTTGGGACCGAGAGAGTTCGGCTTGCGAGTCCTTGACACGCCGAGCGC
Organism: Candidatus Methylomirabilota bacterium; assembly: GCA_035764725.1. NCBI lineage: Bacteria > Methylomirabilota (SeqCode) > Candidatus Methylomirabilota bacterium. Next base: position 13,541 of record DASTYT010000004.1, read on the forward strand.
CGGGTACGTGCCCGTCGTTGTCGGGTGCTCACGCCGACTGATCGCGGCGGACCGCCGCCTCGTTTCCGGCGTGGTGCAGGCCTACATTGAGGCGATCCATTTCTTCAAGACGAAGCGCTTGGAGGTCATTCCCGTGCTCCAGCAGTTTCTTCGGTTCAAGGACCGGCCTGCCGTCGAGGAAGCATACGACTTCTATGCGCCGCTCCTTCAGCGGTTGCCACGCCCATCGGCACAAGGTCTCCTGATTCTTCTTCAAGACCTACTGCAGACACAGCCGTCCGCCGTCCACGTTTCGCCGGCGGACTTCGTCGATTCGTCGTTCCTCGATGAGCTCGAGCAAGCTGGATTGATCGAGGCCATCTACGGCGATACCGCTGAAGCGAGAAGCTAACGCCCGGCGAGTCGCTTCACGACCGGCGCGAACGCTTCCATGAACTGCTCGAAGACAGCGATGTAGGAGACACCGTAGCGGGCGCGCCGCGCCTCGAGCGTATCGACGACGTCCTCCACGGATCCCGCGAGGACAAACGGGCTCTCGCGCACCTGAGCCGGTTCCATCTTCCATTGCTGGGCGATCTCGGCGAGGCCGGTGGCCGTGTTGTCGGCCACGAGCACCCGCTGAACCAGGGCGTTGAGCTCGAGGGCGGAGAAGCGCGCGCCCGCCGCGGCGCGAACCGTGGCGACCTTCGCGTCCAGCGTGTCAGGACCGATGTCCGCGAGGTCGAGCCCGCTGCCGTCGGGCCGGGTTCGCGGGACGAGACCCACGATGTCGGCTTCGCGGGCGGCGAGGGACAGGATCCTGGGTCCGCCTCCCCCGATGAGCAGGGGCGGCCGGGGACGCTGCACAGGGCGCGGCAATCCCTCCAGCTCGGTCACTGCATAGTGCCGACCCTTGGCCGTCACCGGCCCGCCCGCGAGGTAGCGGGTGATGATGCGCACCGCCTCTTCCAGGCGCTCGACGCGCACCCGTCCGGCGTCGAAGGGGATGCCGGTCTGCGCGTAGTCGCCCAGGAGCCATCCCGCCCCGAGCCCCAGCTCGAAGCGTCCGCCCGTCAGGAGATCGAGCGTCGCCGCGTCCTTGGCGACCACGGCGGGATGGCGGAAATCGTTGTCGTACACCATGCTGCCGACGCGAATCGTCGTGGTGGCGGCGGCCGCAGCCATGATGCCGACGCTGGTCGCCACCTGGTCGCGGAAGTGATCGGGCACGAGGAAGATGGCGTAGCCGAGGGCCTCCGCCCGCCGCGCCTTCTCGAGCCAATCATCACGCGAATGCGCCACCCGTGCCAGGACGCCGAAGCGGAAGGGCCTCACGCGCTCCACTCGGGATAGGTCGGCGGCGACAGCGCGTCGGCCCCCCGGCCCGCCCAGTCCGACTTCGCCATGCGGGGCCACATGCGCTCGCCGCCCGCCTGGAGCGCCCGCAGGATGGCGCGCTCGTCGGCGGCGAGCACCCGCCCGCCGTCCACCACGAGGCGGCCGTCCACGTAGACGCGGTCCACGTCCTCGTCGGTGGCGTTGTAGACGATGTTCTTCACGGGATCGCGCAGCGGCGTCATGCGCCACGACTGAGTCTTCCACAGCACGAGGTCGGCGCGCGCGCCCGGCGCGATGCGGCCGAGGTCGTCACGGCCCAGGGCGCGGGCTCCGCCCAGGGTGGCCGCGTCGAAGACGTGGGCGGCGGTGGTGAACTCCGTCTGCCGCTCCATCATCTTGGAGACCACCGCGGCCCACCGCATCGCCTCGATCACGCTCTGCGGGTTGGTGTCGGTGCCGAGCGCCATGTTGATGCCGGCGGCGCGGTAGGCGCCGAACGACTCCATGGCGACCCCGCGCCGCGCGAACACCCATACCGCGTGGGCCACTGAGCAGCCGGAGTCGGCCATGATGGCGACGTCGCCCGCTGGATAGTTCGTCCAGGACGAGCCGCCGATGATGATGGCGTGGCCGAGGATGGTGTTGGGGCCGAGTACGCCCAGCTCGCGCATCCAGGCGATCGGGGTCTTCCCGTGTCGGGCCAGCATCTCGTTGAACTCGACCACCGACTGCGACGTGTGCACCTGGTACGGACGTCCCGTCTCGTCCGCCCAGCGCTTGCCTTCCTTCAGGAGCTCGGGGGTGCACGTATCGATCTGGGACGGGGCGAAGAAGCAGCGCACGAGGCCGCCGTGGGCGCCGTCATGCGCCTTGAAGGCTTCCACCGCGCGGCGTAGCCCCTGGCGCCCCGCCTCCTCGTTCCACTCCCACTCGACACGCTTGCCGTCCCCCGTGAGCCAGCGCCCGGACCGGAAGCCGAGGCCGAGATACACGCGCAGGCCGTAGTGGCCGGCACGCTCGACCACGTAGTCGGCGATGGGCCCGATCTCCATCACGGTAGTGACCCCGCCGCGCAGCATCTCCGCCATTGAGAAGTCGATGCAGGCGCGGCTGGCCTCCTCGTCCTGCGCCTCCGCGCGCACCGGCAGCATCTCGAAGAGGCCGGAGTAGAAGAACTGGGGATTGCCGCGGTCCTCGATGAACGAGCGGTCCAGCGGCGAGCCCGCGATGTGGGCGTGGGTGGAGATGAGCCCCGGGGTGACGATGCGGTCGGCGGCGTCCACCGTCTCGTCCACGCGGCCGTCGAAGCGCGGGCCCACGTGCAGGATCGCGCCGTCCTCGATCACCACCACGCCGTCGCGAAGCGTGCGATGAACGCGCCCGTCGTGGGCGAGCACGTACGGCGCCTTGATGGCGATGCGGCGGCCGTCGCTCATCTCGCCGAAGCCTGACACGAGGGCTCCTCCACCGCAACCCGTTCCGAGATGTCCGGCGCGCCCGTCTTGACAGCGGAGACCGGGTTCACTACACGTAACGGACGACCATGGCCGGTGTGCTTGGAGCCCGGCTGCCGGCGCGCCGACGCGTTCTCGTCTACGTGGTGGGGAGCGGCCTCTGGCTCACCGCGGGCCTCTCGTGTTCCACTACTTCCTGCAGCGGCGAGGCGAGCTCGGCATCGGGCCGCATCCCCTCGAGCCGTGGTGGATGGTCTCCTCTACTACCTCGGCGACGAGCAGGCGCGCGAGGTCACGGGCATCGTGCGCTGGGCGGTGGGGCTGGTGTGCTCCCCGTCTTCGTCGTCCACCGCTTCGCCCTCTGGTTGCTTCGCCGCGAGCGGGGTGGCGCGCCCGCTGCCTGAGGGCGACGCTAGCGCCGGCGACGCGTGCCGCGCTTCTGCGACGGGGAGCGCGTCGCCGTCCGCCCGCGGGCCCGCGGGCGACTCGCGTGCAGGCCGCTCGGGTCCTCCACCGCCTCCGCGGTCACGAACGTGCCGCCCTGGAAGGTCTCGGCGCGCTCGTCGGTGACGGGCGGCTCCTTGGCCAGCACCGCGGCGGCGTAGTCCTCGCCGCGGTCCTGCGGCCGATAGCCGAGCCGCATCGCGTTGGCGTTGTCGTACCAACTGCGCCGATTGTCGGAGACCCCGTAGACGATCTCGAAGCGCAGATCGGGATGCTCGACGCCGATGGAGACGAGCTGGCCGAGGTCGCGGGGCGACACCCAGATGGCGAGGCGCCGCTTGTCGATGGGACGCTCGTTCACGTTGCCGATACGGATGCAGAGCACGCGCAGCCCGTACTTGTCCGCGTAGAGGCTCCCCAGCGCCTCGCCGAACACCTTGGACACGCCGTAGCGGCCATCGGGCTTCGGATACACCCGGTGGTCGATGGTCTCGTCTCTCCGGTAGAACCCCACCGCGTGATTGCTGGTGGGGAAGATGAAGCGCGGCACGCCATTCCGGCGGGCGGCTTCATAGGCGTTGAAGCAGCCTTCGATGTTGGCCTTGAGGATGAGCGGCCAGGGTCCCTCCACCGAATAGCCGCCGAGGTGGACGATCGCGTCGACGCCTTTCGTGATGCGCAGCACGTCGGCCATGCGCGTGATGTCGGCGCGCATGAAGCGCTCGCCTGGCTTGAGGTCCTTGATGGGGCGCAGATCCGACAGGCGCAGCTGATACGTGCCCGCGAGGGCGCCGCGCAGGGCGCGGCCGACGCCGCCGGCGGCGCCGGTGATGAGGAGGGTCTTCACGAGGCCGCGCCCGCGGTCTTGCCGGCGTAGCCCTTCCGGTGGAAGTAGTTGGCGTTGTAGAAGGCGAGGACGAGGTCGCGGTACACCGCCGGCCCGTAGCGCGGAGGATTGTCGGGGCCCACGCAGGACGGCAGGCACTCGATCACGGATGCCACATTGGGGCTGTAAAAGAAGGCGATCGAGTAGCGGTCGGTGCCCGAGTCGTTCAGCACGCCGTGGGGCGTGGACAGGAAGCGGTCGTTCGACCAGCGCTTCATCATGTTGCCGAGGTTCACGAGGAACGTCCCGGGGATCAGCGGCGGCGCCATCCATTCGCCGTTGGGCAACCCCACCGCCAATCCGGGCACCTCCATTCGCGCCAGGATCGTGATGAACGAGTTGTCCGTGTGGGGCCCCTGGCCGAACTGCTCGTCGTCATCCGTCTCTTGCGGCGGATAGTGCAGGAAGCGGAGGTTGATGTGCGCCTCGTCCCGGAAGTAGGGCGCGAAGAAGTCCGCCGGCATGTGGAGCGCGCGCGCCAGCACGGGGAGCATACGCTCCCCCACTGCCTCCAGGGACTTGAAGTAACGCACCATCGCCGCGCGCATCGCGGCATGGCCGGCCGGCCACTGGTTGCGGCCCCGCAGGGGCTTCCCCGCGCGCACGTCGGGATGGTCGGCCGCGCGGTCGTGGCTGATGAAGAAGCTCTCGTTGAAGTTCGGGCGCGTCGCCTTGTGCACGCTGGACGCGCCCTGGATACTCTCGTTGGGGGCGAGGTAGCCGATATTGTTCTCGTCGATGGCCAGGCGCCGCTTCTCGTCCCCCGGCATCGCGTGGAACTCGCGCGACGCCGCGAAGGCCTCGTCCACCACGGCGTCGGGCACGCCGTGTCCCTTCAAGTAGAAGAAGCCCACGTTTTCGCTGGCCCGCCGCACCTCGGCCGCGACCGCGTCGAGACCACCGCGCTCGCCGCGGAAGGCCGGCCCGAAGTCGATCACGGGGATGGCGCGCGTGGCCGCCTCGAGGTCCTTGACGGCAAGCGACTTGAAGAGGTTCATCGCTCCGATCCTACTCCAACCTCGGTTGCGGATGCCATGTCCGTGGTCTATCCTCCTGCGCCATGACACCCCCCGCGATCGGCTGGCCCAGCGGCGCGCGCTGTGCGGTGATGATGACGTTCGATCTCGACGGCGAGAGCCCGTGGATCCACCGCGATCCCGCCCTCGCGGAGCGGCCCCTGCACATGTCCATGGGCGCCTACGGGCCCAAGACCGGCATGCCGCGCATCCTCGATCTCCTCGACCGCTACGGGATCAAGACGTGCATCTTCATCCCGGGCTGGATCGTCGAGCGCTACCCCGCCCTCTGCGAGGAGATCGTCAAGCGCGGGCACGAGGTCGGGCATCACGGGTATCTCCACGAGAAGCCCTTCTTCATGAAGAGCCGCGAGGAAGAGGAGGAGCTCTTGGTCAAGAGCCTCCAGATCTTCAAGAAGATCCTGGGGGTGACGCCGCTGGGGGCGCGCGTGCCGTCCGCCGATCCGAGCCGGCACTCCATGGATCTCCTCGCCCAGCACGGCTTCGTCTATCACAGCAACGCGCTCGACACCGATCTCCCCTACTGCCACGCCACGCCCCACGGCCCCGTCGTCGAGTTCCCCACCGCCTGGTGCAACAACGACGCCCCGTTCTTCCTCTGGAGCGCGGTGCCGCCGGTGGGCAACGGCATCTGGAGCCAGGAAGACGTGTGGGAGATCTGGTCCGAAGAGTTCGAGGGCCTGTACGAGGAGGGGAGCCTCTTCAACTGGCTCGGGCATCCCCAGATCATCGGGCGCCCCTCGCGCATGCGCATGGTCGAACGGCTCATCCAGCGCATTCTCGGCAAGGGGCGGATCTGGTGGCCCCGGCCGGTCGAGCTCGCCCGCTTCTGGCTCGCGCGCGAGAAGGCGGGGGCGCGCGCCTGATGGCCGGCCGCCTGGCCGGACGCGTGGCCCTCGTCACCGGCGCGAGCCGGGGCTTCGGCCGGGCCATCGCGCTCGCCTTCGCCCGCGAGGGCGCCAAGCTTGTGGCCAACTACCACGCGAGCGAGCGCGAGGGCAAGGACGTCGCGGCGGAAGCGGGGCGGCTCGGCGCCGAGGCCATCGCCGTCCGCGGCGACGTCGCGCAGGACGCCGACGCGCGCGGCCTCGTACAGGCAGCGCTGGACCGCTTCGGGCGTCTCGACATCCTCGTGAACAACGCGGGCATCATGGTGCGCGGCCCGCTGCTCGAGCTCCCCGCGGACGGGTATCAGCGCATGCTCGACGTGAACGTCACGGGCACCATCTTCTGTACGCGGCACGCTCTACCCGGCATGATCGCGCGCAAGCACGGGCGGATCATCAATCTCTCCTCCCAGCTCGCCCAGCGTCCGGTGGGCGCGGGCGGCGGCTTCGCGGCCTACGCCGCCACCAAGGGCGCGCTGGAGTCGCTCACGCGCGTGCTCGCCGCCGAGGTGGGCGAGCACGGCATCACGGTAAACGCGATCTCGCCCGGCGGCATCGACACCGACATGAGCCGGGCCGTCATGACGCCGGAATACCGCACGCGCCGGCTCGCCGAGCTGCCGGTGCACCGCTTCGGCAGCGTGGACGACGTGGCGTACTGCGCGGTGGTGCTGGCCGCCGACGAGGCTGGCTATCTCACGGGGCAGATCATGCACCCCAGCGGCGGCTGGGTCTCGGGATAAGGAGCCTGGACATGCGGTACCGGTGGCCGGATGGCAAGCAGTCCGCGGTGGTGCTCTCCTTCGACTTCGACGCGGAGTCGGGCTTCTACTTCCGCGAGCCCGAGAAGGCCAAGCGGAGCCTCGGCGATCTCGAGGAGCGCCGCTTCGGCCCACGCGTGGGCGTGGACCGGATCCTGCGTTTGATGGACCGCCTCAAGATGAAGGCGTCCTTCTACATACCCGGCTGGACGGTGGAGCATCACCCCGCGCCGTCCAAGCGCATCCGCGACGCCGGCCACGAGATCGGCGCGCACGGCAACATGCACGAGGCAGTGAGCTTCCTCGACAAGGCACTGGAAGAGCAGATCATGCGCGAGCAGCTCGCGATCCTGAAGGACGGGCTCGGCGTGGTGCCCAAGGGCTATCGCTCGCCGTCCTGGGACGTGAACACGTGGACGCCTGGCATCCTCAAGCGTCACGGCTTCCTCTACGACACCTCGCTGATGGGCAACGACGTGCCCTACGAGATCGACAGCGAGGAGGGCCCGCTCATCGAGCTGCCGATCCAGTGGCTGCTCGACGATGCCCCGCTCTTTCGCCACGTCTACGGCGCCACCAATGCCATCGCGGATCCCGGCCGCGTGCTGCAGATGTGGAGCAAAGAGTTCGCGGGCATGCACGCGGAGAACGGGGCCTTCATCCTCACCTGCCACCCCTTCGTGAGCGGCCGCGCCTCCCGCATCCAGCTCCTGGAAGACCTCGTGGCCTACATGCGGAAGTTCCGCGGGGTCTGGTTCACCACCTGCGAGGAGATCGCGAAGTGGCACGCCTCCGGCCGGGAGGCGGTGGGCGCGACGAACGGCGCCGGGCGCGAGGCGAAGAAGCCCGCTAGCCGGCGTCCGGCGGCACGGGCTCGGCGCTGAGCAGCGCGTCGAGCCGCGCGTAGCCGGCGGAGGTGAGTCGGCCGCCCGCCATCAGCCCCGCGCCGCCGGGCGCGGCGAGCAGGCGCGCCAGGCCGGCGCCGATGGCGAGCTTGCTGTGGCGCGACGAGACGAGCGCGCCGCCGAACTGCGCCCGCAGAGCCTCCACCGCGCGCGGCAGGTAGTCCACGCCCGCGGCGGCCTTGGCCTCGAGCTCCACCTCGTGGTGGCGTACCGGCCCGGACGCAAGCCGGTACGTCACCTCGTCGATGGCTAGCTCCGCGATCGGCGCGCCCGCACCCGCGTGGCGGAGCCGGCGGCGCGTCTCGCGCTCCTGCACGCGCGCCAGTCCCGCCGCCGCGAGCACGGATGATGGGTCGCCCGTCGCGGGCGCGGCGGCCAGCGCGATGCCTTGACGCGCGAGGGCCGCGCGCGCCTCCTCGAACGCGGCGGCCGACCACTCGCGCTCGAGCTCGTCGCGCTCCGTGACGCCGGAACCAACGTCGCGGGCCTCGCCCTTCAAGGTGAGCTTGGTGGCCTCGCCGGTCACACGCAGCCGTAGGGACTGCCGCCGCACGCGGAGCGCCCCCTCCAGGGTGTCGAAGTAGGTGTCGCGCTGCACCACGGTGCCGGCGGCGGCGAGGGACTGCCCGGCCAGGCTGGTCAAGGCGGCGATGGCGTCGGCGATTGCCTCCGGCGGCTCGGCCGTGATGACGAGCTTGGCCTCGCGCTCCGGCACCGCCGTTCCTCCCGCGGATCAGGCCGGTCGAAGCGCGGCGAGGTGCGGCATGACCTCCGCGGCGAAGAGGTCGATGGACGCGACGGCCGCCGCCTCCGCCATGTCGCCGAACATCATGCGGCAGACGAAGTAGTTGCAGCCGCTGGCCGCGACCTGCCGCTCGATCTCCTCCCGCACGCGCGCCGGCGTCCCCGCGATGGCCACCCCCCGCTGCCGCGCCTCGTCGAAGTCGCGGGCGAAGCGGAAGGGCAGCGCGCCGAAGTCGCGCCAGAGCTTCGTGAGGTTCGCGTACCACGTGGCATAGGAGGGGCGCGCGAGCGCCTCCGCCTCGGCGTCGCTGCGCGCCACCACCACGTGGCGGGACATCCCCATCTTCGTGGCGGGCTCGCCGCCGTGCTTGCGCTGCCAGACGTCGCGATAGCGCTCGAAGAGCGGGCGCGATTGATCGACGGGCGAATTGGTGATCACGTTCACGCGATTGGTCGCCGCCCATTCCGCGCCGGCCGCGTGGCCCATGCCGTACCAGAGCGGCGGGTGCGGCTGCTGAAAGGGCCGGAGCACCATGGGGACCTTCTGATAGCGGTAGCGGGTCCCGCGATGCTCCAGCGTCTCGCTGGTCAGGCCTTGCAGGACGATCTCCAGCGTCTCCTCGTAAATCTCCTCGGTCTCCAGATGGTGGAGGTCGAAGTACGCCATCTCGTAGGGCACGATGCCGCGGCCCACGCCGAAGTCGAAGCGGCCCCGCGAGAGATGGTCGAGCATGCACACCTCCTCGATCAGCCGCAGCGGGTCGTAGAGAGGCAGGCAGTACACGCAGGGGCCCAGGCGGATCCGACGGGTGCGCTGAGTGGCCGCGGCGAGGAAGATGCCGGGCACGGGAGCCAGGCCCAGCGGCGTCGCGTGATGCTCGGCCAGATGATACGAGTAGAAGCCCGCCGCGTCGTACTTCTCCAGCAGGCGCAGCCGGCTCTCGTAGTGCTCGTGCACCGGCACGTCCCGACGGTCGAGATGGTCGAAGATCCCGAGGTCCATCGCGCGGCAAGGGTACCAGAAAAGGTCGCTGGAGGAGCGAGCGCGCGGTGGAGTACCATGACGCCACGATCGAGCGGTGCACCCCGGCATCGAAGAGGAGCGGATCGATGGCCTTTGATCTCCTGATCAAGAACGGCTGGGTGGTGGACGGGTCCGGACGCCCGCGATATCGCGCAGATGTAGGCGTCAAGGGGGGCAAGATCGCCGCCATCGGTCGCATACGTGAATCGGCCAAGGAGGTCCTGGACGCCGAGGGCCAGGTCGTCGCGCCCGGCTTCGTGGACGGCCACACCCACATGGACGCCCAGGTCTTCTGGGATCCCTTGGGGACCTGCTCCTGCTGGCACGGGATCACCACCGTGGTCATGGGCAACTGCGGCTTCACGCTCGCGCCCTGCGCCAAGGAAGATCGTCACCTGGTGATCCGCAATCTCCAGCGCGCGGAGGACATCTCCCTCGAGGCGATGGAGGCGGGCATTGAGTGGCGGTGGAAGACCTTTGCCGAGTTCCTCGACGTGCTCGACACGCTCCCCAAGGGCATCAACTACTCGGGCTACATGGGTCACTCGGCGCTGCGCACGTACGTGATGGGCGAGCGGGCCTTCGAGGCGGGCGTCACCGAGGACGATCTCCGCGCCATGGAGGCGGAGCTGCGTGACGGCCTCCGCGCCGGCGCCATGGGATTCACGACGTCGCGGTCGCCGAGCCACGAGACGCCGGATCGCCGCCCCGTGGCGAGCCGCATGGCCTCCTGGGACGAGGTGCGGCGCCTCGTGGGCGTGATGGGCGACATGAACGCGGGCATCTTCGAGCTGGCGGGCGAAGGCGTGGACCGCGACCCCAACAATCCCGGCATCGCCGACTATCACCGCCGCCTCCGCGAGCTGGCCGTCGAGACGGGCCGGCCCATCACCTTCGGCCTCTTCAGCCGCCGCGACGCGCCCGAGGCCTACAAGGCGTACGTGAAGCTGCTCGAGGACACCGCCGCCCAGGGCGGGCGCATGACGGCGCAGGTGCACAGCCGCGCGCTCTCCGCGGTGTTGTCGTACAAGACCCAGCTCCCGTTCGACCGGCTGCCGGTGTGGCGCGAGCTGCGCGCGCTGCCCCTCGACGAGCAGAAGCGTCGCCTGCGCGATCCGGAGCTGCGGAAGAAGCTCATTACCGCGGCAAAAGAACGCGACGATCGCAAGGCGCTCGGCACCGAGGCGCGGCCCGCGGTGTACGAGTGGATCCACGTCATGGAGAGCGTGCACGGCAAGCATCGCTCGGTGGCGGAGATCGCCCAGCAGCGCGGGGTCGACCCCGTCGAGGCCATGATCGACCTGGGGCTCGAGACGGACATGGAGGTCTTCTTCCTCCAGCCCATCGCCAACGAGAATCAGGACATCGCGCTCGAGCTGATCAAGAACCCGCGCACGGTGGTCACATTCTCGGACTCCGGCGCGCATGTCTCGCAGTTGATGGACGCCTCGCTCCAGACGCATCTCCTCGCCCACTGGGTGCGCGAGAAGCAGGCCCTCACCGTGGAAGAGGCGGTGCGCATGCTCTCCTTCGACACTGCCACCATGTGGGGCTTCTCCGACCGCGGCCTCGTCCGCGAGGGCATGGCCGCCGACTTCGTGGTCTTCGACCCCGACACCATCGCCGCCGAGATGCCCGAGGTGGTGAACGACCTGCCCGCGGGGGCGCGCCGACTCATCCAGCGCTGCCGCGGCGTCGCCGCCACCGTGGTGAACGGCGAGATCCTGCTCCGCGACGGCAAGCACACGGGCGCGCTCCCCGGCAAGCTCCTGCGCGGCCCGCTCGCGCGCGTGTAAAGGATACGGCACCAATGTGCTTCGATCTCGATTCCCGGCCCCCCATCCCGCCGATCTTCGGCGGGGCGACGGATGCGCGTGACCTCAAGCTGACCTCGGCCGACGGCACGAAGTTCATGGCCTACGCCGCGCGAGCGACCAGCCCCAGCGGCGCGGGCATGGTGGTCATCCCCGACGTGCGCGGGCTCCACCAGTACTACAAGGAGCTGGCGCTGCGCTTCGCCGAGGCGGGCGTGGACTCGGTGGCCATCGACTTCTTCGCCCGCACGGCGCCGTCCGACGACCGCAGCGACAAGTTCGACTTCATGAGCCAGGTCCCGCTGACCAAACCCGATCAGCTCCAGGCCGACATCGCCGCGGCGGTGAACTATCTCAAGTCGAAGGAAGGCGGCGCCGTCCGCTCCGTCTTCTCGGTGGGCTTCTGCTTCGGCGGAGCCCTGTCCTATCTCCAGGCCGCGAGCGGGCTCGGCTACGCCGGCGTCATCGGCTTCTATGGCTGGCCGCTGGGTCTCAAGCGCTGGCCCGACCGCCCCAAGCCCATCGACGCGGCGGCCCGCTACAAGGCGCCGGTGCTCTCGCTCTTCGGCGGCGCCGACGAGGGTATCCCGTCGGCCGACATCAAGGCATTCGATGACGCCCTGAAGAAGGCCAACGTGGCGCACGACTCCACGATCTATCCGGGAGCGCCGCACAGCTTCTTCGACCGCAAGCAGGCGGAATTTGCCGACGCGTCCGCCGACGCCTGGAAGCGCGTGAAGGACTTCGTCGCCCGCAACACCCGCAAGGCCGCCTAGCACGGCCTCGCTCGCCGCCGCCACGTCGCGCGCCACCCACGGGGGGG
>DASTYT010000005.1 GCA_035764725.1 Candidatus Methylomirabilota bacterium
CATTACCCCATGCCGGAGAACGAGCGCTTCATCTTCGACGCGATCCTCACGGACTCCCGCTGGTACATCAAGACCATCGCGCTGCAGCTCGTGGCCGAGACCTTCGCGGTGTCCATGTTCCGGATGATGCAGGAGTGCGCGGTCGACCCGCTGCTCTCCGAGATCTGCGGCCGCATCCTCCAGGACGAGTCGCGGCACATGGGCTTCGGGATGCTCGCCCTGCCCGCCATCGTGCGGGAGGCGGGCGAGCGCGAGCGGCACGAGATGGAAGACTTCACCTGCACCGCCATCGAGCGCGTGCTGACGGGCTTCTTCCCCGCCGAGCCCTACCGTGACATCGGCTTCACCCCGGCCCAGATCGCCGAGGTCCAGACCCACCGGCGCGGGGTCGCGGCGCGGAACGACTACGCGGTGTTCCGGAAGCACTTCCGGCGCGAGATGCACGGCGCGATGGTGTCGAACCTCGCCCGCATCGGGCTCCTCACCGAGCGCGTGCGCCCGCGGCTGGAAACCCTCGGAATCCAGCTGCCCGCGACGGCCTAGCGCCGCTGGACGCGGATCCCTCGGCTCTCCCCGCGACCGCCTAGCCCAGCAGCGCCCGGATTCGCTCGGCGCGGCGGGCGAAGGCCTCGTTGATCCGTGCGCTCGCGCCGAGTCCATCGAGAGCGACGCCCAGCGGCCCGCCCGGCAGGCGGTACGTGACACGGTCCTCCACCCAGGTGCCCGGCGGGCCCCCCGGCGCCTCACTCCCCGGCCCTTCCAGGAAGCGGTGGCGATGCTCCCAGCGGGCAAACGGCCCGCGCACGAGCGCGTCCACGAAGCGGTAGGGCGGGTCCCACTCGCGTACGACCATTCGCCACGAGGTCGGGATCCCGAGGACGGAGAGACGGAAGTCGAGCACCGCGCCCGCCTCCAGGGGCGGCGGCGGCACGCGCCAGCGGAGCCGCGGCATCACGCGCGCGAGATTCTGCGGGTCGGCGAAAAAGGCGAAGACGTCGGCGCGCGGTCGCGGCAGCCAGAAACGCGTCTCGATCACGTGGTCCGGCATGCGGGCCGCGCTATCATACGCAGATGCTCGGCGGCGGTCAAACGCGTCCCTATTTGATCCTGACCCTCATCGCCGCGCTCTGGGGCTCCTATCCCGTGTTCGCCAAGATCGCCCTCGCCCATTTCCCGCCGTACGTGCTCGTCGTGCTGCGCACGAGCCTGGCCTCGGCCTTCCTCGTCGTGCTCCTGTTTCGCCGCGGCTTCGACGAGTTCCGGGCGCTGTCGTGGGCCGACGTCCGGACCTTCGCGGTGCTGGGCTTCACGGGCATCTTCGTGTCGACCGGGGGCACCTATCTCGGCATCGCCTTCACTACCGCGTCGAGCGCCGCGCTCCTGCAGGCCGCCTCGCCCGTCATGGTCGCCCTCGGCGCCCGCCTCTACCTGAAGGAGCGCCTGCGACGGCGGCAGTGGGCGGGCGTGGGGCTGTCCACGCTCGGGGTGCTCCTCGTGGTGACACGCGGGAGCTGGCGGGCCATCGCCCACCTCGAGCTCTTGCCCGGAGACTTCATCATCCTGCTCGGCCAGGCGGGCTGGGCCGTCTACACGGTGTACGGCAAGCGCGTGCTCGCCGTGCATTCCCCCGCCCTCGCCACCACCGCCGCCTACGTGCTGGGCTCGCTGATGCTCCTCCCCGTGCCCTTTCTCACTGCCCGCCTGTTCCCCGCGCCGGACTGGGCCTCGCCGGCGGCGTGGGCGGTGGTGATGCTGCAGGCGGTGCTGGGCGCGGTCGCGCACGTCTGGTGGTACGAGGGCGTGCACCAGGTCGGCGCCAGCCGGGCGGGAATCTTCATGAACCTCCAGCCGGTGGTGGGCGTGGTTCTGGCCTGGATCATCCTCGGCGAGAGCATCGAGCCCGCAGAGATCCTGGGCGGCCTCGCCGTGCTCGCCGGCGTCGGGATGACCACCCGAATCAGCCGAGCTTCTTGATCTCGGCGAGGATCTTGTCCGGGTCGGGCAGCGACCCGCGCCCGTAGCGCTCCACGAAGCGGACCCGACCCTGCGGATCCACGATGAAGGTCGCGCGCACGTTGGCGTTCCAGTCCGGCCAGTACACGCCGTAGGCCTTCGCCACGTCGCGGTGCACGTCGGAGAGCAGTGGATAGTTCGAGATGCCCACCGACTTCGCCCAGTTCTCGTGACTGAAGGGGCTGTCCGTGCTGATACCCAGAACCTGGGTATTGGCCGCCTCGAAATCCCGCACACGGCGGTCGAAGGCGGGCATGCAGGTCGATCAGCCGGGCGTCCAGTCCAGCGGGTAGAACAGCAGGACGACGTTCTTTCCGCGATACTCGCGGAGACTGACGTCCTTCAAGCCGATGGTCTTCAAGGTGAAGTCGGGGGCGGTATCCCCCGGTGCCAGCGTCTTCTCGTCGCTCACCGCGCCATCCCTCCTCTGGCCCGCCGCGCGGGCCGCTCGTCTGAAGGTCTCGAGGTGCCGTCGGCCGGGCGGGGCCCGGCCCGTGTCCCCAGCGGGCGCCGCGGCAACGTGGCCGGCGGCTTGCGCTGCGCGCCCCACAAGCGTCGGCGCCGCGCCTCGAGCGGCTGATCCTTGAGTCCGAGGAAACCCGCCGCCGTCATCACACGGCCGGTGTCCCAGAGCCGTCGAAAGCGCTCGAGGTAGCTCTCCTCGCGCACGGCATGGTGGTCCATGATGACGCGGCACCCGGTGCGATCGATGATACGCAAGAGATGCTCCACGCCCTGCTCCACGTGGGCCCGGCCCAGCCGATGCTCGAGGTACGCCGGCGGCCCCGAGAGATAGAGCAGGCTCGGCCGCTCGCGCCCGAGATAGGCGGCAGCTACCGGGGACAGCGGCCCCTGCACGTCGGAGGCGTGCACGAAGCGCTGGCCAGTACGCCGGTCCGTCACCGTGAGCGCGATCACGTGCCCGAGCCCCGACACCTCCGCGCCGTGGGACAGGGGCGGCGAGGCGGCGAGGATGCAGTCAGGTGTCTCGATGCAGCGACCATCGGCGGAGTCCAGGCGCGCCTCCGCGGCGTGGGCCTGCCAGAACTGGCGCGCCCGCTCGGCCTGCGCGCCCGCAACCATGCGCTGCGGATCCTTGGCCCAGACCGAGCGCCCCGCATAGATAGCGGGATCGTGGCGATAGTGCTCCTCGTGGTAGTGGCTCACGAAGATCCAGCCCGCGCGCTCCGCGTAGGCGGAGATGCGATCGTTGGCGCGACGCAGCGCTTCCCACTCCGCATCCGCCGGGGGCAGCCCGAAGCGGCTCGCCCCGAGCGCGGCGCCCGGATCGATGAGGATGCGCGTCTCGCCGCACTCGACGTAGGTGGCCACCGAGCGCACGCCGAGGGAGTCGGCCGCGAGGGG
Organism: Candidatus Methylomirabilota bacterium; assembly: GCA_035764725.1. Taxonomy (NCBI): domain Bacteria; phylum Methylomirabilota (SeqCode); species Candidatus Methylomirabilota bacterium. The sequence continues at coordinate 3,379 of DASTYT010000005.1, forward strand.
AACGACCTTCATGGCGCCGCCACGCTCAGATGCAGCGCCCCCCGTCGACCTCGACGGTGGAGCCGGTGATCATGGCGGCGTCGTCCGATGCGAGGAAGAGCGCGGCGCGCGCGAGGTCCTCGGGCTGATTGAGCCGCCCCAGCGGCACGGTGGCGCGATAGCGGGTCATTCCCTCCTCGTCCACCTTGTCCTTGCCCATGAAGGTCGGGAGCATGGGCGTCTCGGTGGCCACCGGGGCGATCGCGATCACGCGCACGCCGAAGGGGGCTAGCTCGAGCGCGAGGCTCTTGGCGAGCACGTGGGCCGCGCCCTTCGACGCCGAATAGGCCTGGACGCCCGGCCGCGGGCGCACCGCCGAGGTCGAGCCCGTGATGAGGATCACCCCGCTCTTCTGCTTCTTCATCACCGGCGCCGCGTACTTGGCGCCGAGGAAGGGCCCCTTCACGTTGACGGCGATGATCCGGTCGAAGGTCGCCTCGTCGAGCTCCTCCACCGGCGTGGGCCGCTCCGGCACGCCCGCGTTCGCGAAGAAGATGTCGAGGCGGCCCCAGCGCGCCACCGTCTGCTCCACGGCCGCCTGATTGTCGGCGGCGAGGCTCACGTCGGTGCGGAGGGCCAGCGCCTGACCGCCGCCCCGCTCGATCTCCTGGGCGGTGGCCTTGGCGGCGTCCTCGCGGACGTCCACCACCGCCACCCGCGCGCCCTCCTGGGCGAAGAGGAGAGCCGTCGCCCGGCCGATGCCCGAGCCCGCCCCCGTGACCAGCGCGACCTTGTCCTTGAGCTTCATGGCTGACCTCCTCGTTGCGGGCCGTCCTGCTTCACGTCCGCCAGCACGCCTCCGCTGGCACGCACGAGCTCATCCAGGTTGAGCGGGAACACGCATTCGGGCAGCCCGGCCGCGGCGTAGAAGACGGCATGGCGGCCCAGATCCCGATCGATCCAGATCCGCAGCGGGCTCGCGTGGGCAAACGGCGGCACGCCCCCGATCGAATAGCCGGTGGCCTGCTTCACCAGGTCGGGATCCGCGCGGCGGATCGAACCGCCGGCCAGCGCCGAGACCTTCTTCTCGTCGACGCGGTTGTCGCCCGCCGCGACGACCATGATGGGGGCGTCGTTGACGACGAACACGAGCGACTTCGCGATCTGGGCGACCTCGACCCCGAGGGCGTCCGCCGCCTGCTGCGACGTGCGTGCGTGCACGTCGAGCTCGATCACCTTGCCGTTGAGCCCGGACGCAGTGATGGCGGCCTGCACTTTCGCGGCAGCGGGCTTCATGGACGGATCAGAGGGCCAGCTCCGCCATCAGGCGGACCGCGTCTGGCGTCCGCGCCCCCACGATGAGGGTGGTGATGCCGGAGCCCTTCCACACGGCCAGCCGCTCGCGGATGCGCGCCTTCGGCCCGCAGAGCGCGATCTCGTCCACGAGGGCGTCGGGCACCGCCGCGGCGGCGTCCTCCTTCTTGCCGGCGAGGTAAAGATCCTGGATACGCTTGGCCTCGCCCTCGTAGCCGTAGCGAGAGACCAGCTCGTTGTAGAAGTTCTTCCCCCGTGCCCCCATGCCGCCCACGTAGAGCGCGAGCTGTGGCTTGATCCGCGCGCGGCAGGCCGCCACGTCGTCACCCACCACCACCGCCACCGTGGGCGCCACGTCGAAGCGGTCCAGTGACTTGCCACCCCCCGCGGCGCGAAAGCCCGCGTCGAGGTACTCCTTGAACACGCGCATACGCTCGGCCGAGAAGAAGATCGGCAGCCAGCCGTCGGCAATCTCCGCCGCCAGCGCCACGTTCTTCGGGCCGATGGCGGCGAGATAGATGGGGATATCGGCCCGCCCGTGCAGGATGGACTTGAGCGGCTTGCCGAGCCCGGTGGCGTCGGGCCCCTTGTAGGGGATCTGGTAGTAGTCCCCCTTGAACTCGAGGGGCTTCTCGCGCTTCCAGACCGCCCTCACGATCTCCACGTACTCGCGCGTACGCTGCAGCGGCTTGCCGAAGGGGACGCCGTGCCAGCCCTCCACCACCTGCGGCCCGGAGACGCCGAGCCCCAGGAGGAATCGTCCGCCCGAAAGCTGGTCGAGGGTGAGCGCGGTGGTCGCGGTGAGGGAAGGCGTCCGTCCGGGAATCTGCATGATCGCGGTGCCCACGCGGATCTTCTCGGTGCGCGCGGCCACCCACGTCAGTGGTGTCACCGCGTCGGAGCCATACGCCTCGGCGGACCACACCGAGTGATAGCCCAGGCGGTCCGCCTCCTGGACGAGGGTGAGATCCATCCCCATGCTGGCGCCGGAGTAGCCGAGGTTCAGTCCCAGTCGCATGTCGCCTCCCTGACCGTCACAACTGCTCGAGCGCGGCGAGCCGAAGGGGCCGACCGCCCCGTCCCCCCGACCACCGGTAGCTCACCAGCGAGAGCCGCCCCCGCCGCACCCGCACGCCTTCCTGCTCGAGGAGGATCCGCTGCGTCAGCATGCTCCCCACGTTACCCCGCACGCTGATGCCGCCGCGCGCGTTGACCACCCGGTGCCAGGGCAGCGACGGGGGGCAATGCCGCATCGCCTGGCCCACCGCCCGCGCGGCCCGCGGGTAGCCCAGCAGCGCGGCAACCTGACCATACGTCACCACGCGTCCCCGCGGGACCTGCCGCACCAGACGATACACCGCCGCGTGAAACGCCTTCATGCCGGCTCCCGTCCGAACTGCATCTCGTACAGCCGCGCGTACAGCCCGCCCTCCGCCATCAGCTCGGCGTGACGCCCCGTCTCCCGCACGCGCCCGCGATGGAGCACGAGGATCCGGTCCGCGCTCTGGATGGTGGACAGCCGGTGCGCGATGATCACGCTTGCCCGCCCCGCCAGCAGCTCCGTCATGGCCGCGCGGATCAGGAGCTCCGACTCCGCGTCCACGCTCGAGGTCGCCTCGTCGAGGGCGAGAACGCGAGGATTATAGATGAGGGCGCGGGCGATGGCCAGCAGCTGCCGCTGGCCCTGCGAGAGGTTGACGCCCCGCTCGCGCACGATGGCGTCGAGGCCGCCCGGCATCGCGTTCACCACCCGGTCCGCTTGCGCGCGGACGAGCGCGCGGCGGAGAGCCTCCCCGTCCCCGCTGCCGTCGTGCCCCATGGCGAGGTTCTCACGCAAAGTCCCCGCGAAGAGGAAAGGCTCCTGCGGGATCAGGCCCACGTGGCGCCGCAGCGCCGTCAGGTCCCACTCGCGCACATCCACGCCGTCCACCAGCACCTGGCCCTCGCTCACCTCGTAGGCGCGCGTCATGAGCCGCGCGATGGTGGTCTTGCCCTCGCCGGTGGGCCCCACGAGCGCCACGCGCTCCTGCCCGCCGATGCGAAACGAGCAGCGCCGCAGCACCCAGTCGCCCTCCCGGTACGCGAACGAGACATCGCGGAACTCCACCGCGGGCGCGGCCGCCGCGCGCCGAGTCACCGGTCGGACGGGACCGACGATCGCGGGCGCGGTGTCGAGGAGCCCGAACACCCGCTCCGCCGATACCATGGCGGCCTGCATCACCGAGTACTTGGCGCCGAGATCGCGGATGGGCAGGAAGAACCGGCTCGTGTACTCGATGAAGGCCACGAGGCCGCCGAACGTGAGCGCACCCGTGAGCACCTGACCGCCGCCGTACCAGAGGAGCACCGCCACCGCCGCCGAGCCGATCGCCTCCACCGTGGCGTAGAGCGACGCGTCGTAGAGGGTGGAGCGGAACTGCGCGGCCCGGAGCTGGCCGTTGAGCTGGGCGAAGGCCGTCGCTTCCTGCCGCTCGCGCGCAAACAGCTGGATCACCGTCATACCCTGCAGCGACTCCTGCAGGAAGGCATTGAGCGCGGCCAGCCGGACCCGGATGATCCGGTAGCACTGGCGGGCCTTGATCCTGAAGTACGCCGCGCCGAGGACGAGCAACGGCACCAGCGCGAAGGTGACCAGGGCGAGGCGCCAGTTCAGGAGCAGGAGGATGACCACCACGCCGGTGAGCGTGACCACGTCGCCCACGAGGGCCACCCCGCCGCTCGTGAACATCTCGTTGATGGCCTCGACGTCGCTGAGGAGACGCGTCATGAGTCGCCCCACCGGATTCTTGTCGAAGAATGCGGCCTCGAGCCGCTGGAGATGGGCGAACAGTGCCCGGCGAAGGTCGTGCATCACGCGCTGGCCAGTGACCTGGGTGACGTAGGCCTGGCTCACGCGCAGCCCGTAGAGACCGATCTGCGTGAGCAGGAATAGCGCCGCCATCACGCCGAGGCCCGACGAGTCGCCCACCAGGATGTGGTGGTCGATGGCGAGCTTGACCAGGTAGGGCCCGAGGAGCTCGGCCGCGGCGGTGAGGGGAAAGAGGATCAGCGACAGCACGACCAGGCGCTGGTGCGGCCGGGTGACCTCCCAGAGCCGCCCCATCAGCCGGGAATCGTAGGCCTTCCCGAGGACCTCGTCGTCAGGCCTGCTCAAGCTCCGCCTCGATCTGCTGGATGCGCCAGAGGCGCGCATAGAGCCCGCCGACGGCGAGTAACTCGGCGTGCGTGCCCTGCTCGACCAGACGGCCCTCGTCCAGCACCGCGATCCAGTCCGCCGCCTCCGCGATGCGCAGGCGATGCGTGGTCGCCAGCGTCGTGCGGCCGCGCAGCACGTCCTTGAGGGCGCGAAGGATCTCTGCTTCCTTGGCGGGATCGACCGCCGCGAACACGTCGTCGAGGACGAGGTAGGGCGCGTCCGCGATGAGGGCACGGGCCAGGGCCACGCGCTGCCGCTGGCCTCCCGAGAGCGTGAGGCCCCGCTCCCCCACCACGGTGTCCCAGCCCTCGGGGAACGTCTCGACCTCCTCCGTCAGCCCGGCGATGGCCGCGGCGATGCGCACCCGCGCCTCGTCCGCGTCGTCCGCGGCGAGCCGCGCGTTGTCCCGCAGCGAGCGCGAGAACAGGAACGCCTCCTGCGGCACGTAGGCCACGCTCTGCCGGAGGACGCCGAGCGGCACCCCCACCACGTCCTGCCCGCCCACGAAGACAGCGCCGCGCGGCGGCTCGTAGACGCGGCAGACGAGGGAAGCCAGCGTGGACTTGCCGCTGCCCGTCGGCCCCACCACCACCACCAACGCCCCCTCGGGCACCGTGAGCGTCACGTCCCGCAATACCTCCCCGCGCTCCGGATACGTGAAGGACAGATCGCGAAACTCTATAGCCCCCGTCGCCAGGATCGTCCGCGGCTCGGGGAGCGCAGGATCGACAAGCGGTGGCCGCGGGTGGGGGAGAGCGGGGGCCATTTCTGGGCTCCCGCTGATGGTAGGGAGACCGCCCCCCGGCCTCGCGGGAGCAGAAGGCATGGCGGGGGCCATTTCTGGGCCCCCGCTGATGGTAGACGAAATCGGCGCCGACGCCTCCGACGCGTCGAAGATCTCGGTGATCCGCTGCATCGAGGCGAAGCCGCGACGGGCCACCGCCAGCGTCCAGCCAAGCGCGACGGTGGGCCAGGCGAGATACGCCAGATAGCCGTTGAAGGCGACGAAGGATCCCAGCGTGATGCGGCCCGACATCACGCCCCGCCCGCCGAGCCAGAGGATGAGCAGCGCCCCGAACCCGCCGACCAATCCCATGAGCGGCCAGAAGCCGGCCTGGGTGCGGGCCAGGCGCGCGCTGCGGATCAGATACTCGGCGTTGAGCCGCCCGAAACTCGCGATCTCGCTCGTCTCCATCGTGTACGCACGCACCACCGTCATGCCAGCCAGATTTTCCTGCACCTTGGCGGAGAGCTCGCCGAGCTGCTCTTGCACGCGCGTGGATTGCTCGTCCACCGCGTGGCTGAAGCGCTTGATGGCGGCGACGAGGATGGGCGTGGGCGCGATGGCGCAGAGGGTCAGCCAGGGATCGATGCTCAGCATCGCGGCGAGGGCGCCGACGAAGGCGAACGTGGTCTGCAGCAGCATCACGGCCCCGAAGCCGGCGAGCGCGCGGACGTTGGTGATGTCGCTGGTGGCGCGCGACATGAGGTCACCGGTGCGGCGCACATGGTAGAACGCGGCGGGCAGCCGGAGAAAGCATGCGTAGAGGTCGCGCCGGAGGTCGTGCTCCACCCACTGCCCGGCCCCGATGATGCTGAAGCGCGACCCGAGGCGCGCGAGCCCGTGCAACACGGCGAGGGCCAGGATGAGCCCGGCGGACGCGACGAGGACGCCGTGGTCCGCGCCCGCCGCCATGGCGTCCACCGCCTCCTTCACCGTCCAGGGAATGGCGAGCGAGAAGGCTGCACCGAGGATCAGGCAGGCCACGCCCGCGAGGTAGCGCGGGCGGTAGGGGCGCAAGTAACGAAGAAACCGCCGAGCCGTCGACATCGGCTCAGTATAGCGGGCGGACGCCCGCGCGGGGCCCGCGATCAGCCCGCGGCTTGCGGCGGACGTCCGTCGCGGAAGGGACGAAGCGCGGCGTAGACGGCGGCGAGGGTGGGCGTCGGTACGCCCAGCCGCTCCCCGAGGCGCACCGCGTGCCCCTGGAGGGCCTCCAGCTCGAGGCGCTTGCCGTGCGTGAAGTCATAGTGCAGCGAGGAGAACGCCCCCGCCCCGAGCGCGTCGAGCCGCTGCATGACGGCCGGCACCAGTCCGGCGTCGAGCCCCACCCCCGCGGCGCGGCCGAGGCGGACCAGCTCGTCCATGAGTCGCTCGTACATTCCCCGCGTCTCCGGATACTGGCGCAGGACGCCGGCCGGGCAGCGCGTGAGCGTGGACATGCCGGACTGGGCGACGAGAAAGACGTATTTCTCCCACAGCATCCGAAGCGGATCCTCGGCCAGCTCGGCCGGGATGTCGGCACGCCCGCATGCCTCCAGGAACGCGCGGACCCGCGTGGATTCCTTTCCGTCCATCTCACCGAAGCGCAGCCGCCCGAGCAGCGTGTGTCTGATCACCCCGGGCGCCTCGATCACCGCGAAGACCTCGGCGATCCCCGCGATCACGTGCCCGGGGCCCAGGGTCGCGGCAAGCTTGTCCTCGTTGTCCACGCCGTTCTGGATCGAGAGCACACCGGTGGCCGGGCCCACCACCGGCCGGATGGTCTCCGCCGCCGCCTCGGTGTCGAACGATTTCACGCAGAACAGCACGAGGTCGGCGGGCGGTTGACCGTCCAGGCGCTCGCGAGCGTCGGCCTGCACCGTCCACTCGCCGTCGGTGGCGGACTTGACGGTGAGGCCCCCCGCCTGGATGGCCCGCAGGTGCTCGCCCCGCGCCACGAACGTCACCGCCTCCCCCGCCCGCGCGAGCTTCGCGCCGAAGAAGCCCCCGGTGCCGCCGGTCCCCATGACGACGATGCGCATCAGAGCCACCCCGAGCGCTTGAAGTGGAAATAGAGGCCGATGCACGCGGTGATCATCCCGCCCATGACGACGGGATAGCCGAACGCCCAGTGCAGCTCCGGCATGTGCTCGAAGTTCATGCCGTAGATCCCGGCGATCATGGTCGGAACCGCGATGATGGCGGCCCAGGCGGCGAGCTTCTTCATCGACTCGTTCTGGGCCACCGCGATGAGGGAGAGGTTGGCCTCGAGGGCGGAGGTGAGGAGCTCGCGCAGGGTGTCCACCGATTCGTTGATCCGGACGGAGTGGTCGTAGACGTCCCGAATATAGGGCCGCACATCCTCGGGCACCAGCTCGAGGTCGAAGCGGACCAGTCGGTTGCAGATGTCGACGAGGGGCGAGACCGTGCGCTTGAGCTCGAGGAGGCTCCGCTTGAGATTGTAGATCTCCTCGGTGGTCTCGCGGCTCATGCGCTCGCCGAAGATCGCCTCCTCGACCCGCTCGAGTTCGGTCTCCAGCTCGTCCACCACGGGGAAGTACTGATCCACGATGAAGTCCATGATCGCGTACATGACGAAGCCCGGCCCCAGGGCGAGCAAGCGCGGGTTCGCCTCGCAGCGCGCGCGGACCGGCGCGTAGGACAGCGAGGCCCCGTGGCGCACCGAGACGATGTAGCGGGCGCCCACGAAGATGTGGGTCTCGCCGAACTCCGCGCAGTGGTGCTCGCGATCCATCTGCGCGGTGCGGAGAGCCATGAAGAGCGAGTCCCCGTAGCGCTCCAGCTTGGGCCGCTGATGGGCGAGCAGGGCGTCCTCGATCGCCAGCTCGTGGAGACCGAACTCGCGCTGGACGGTCTGGAGCAGCTCGGGGCCCGGCTCGTAGAGCCCGAGCCACACGAAGCCGCCTGGCTGCTCCAGCACCTCGCTGATGTCCTCGACGCGGACCTCGCTCACCCGGTGGCCCTTTGCGTAGGCCACGCAGTTGACGACGCCGGGGACCGGAGATGGCTCCATGATGACCTCCGTGCTCACTGTAGCCGAGGCGGCCGCATGGTTGTCAATCGTTCCACGTGATACCCTCCCTCGCCATGGCCGAGACCGACGCGTTCCGGGAGATCGCCGTCGCCGCCGCGCGGGAGGCCGGCGCGCTGCTGCGCGCCCATCGAGGGGCAGCCCGATCCGTGACCGCCAAATCGAGCCCGATCAATCTCGTCACGGAGCTGGACCGGCAGGCGGAGGCCCTCGTGGTCGATGCCATCCGCGCCCGCTTCCCCGACCACGCGATACTCGGCGAGGAAGGCGGCGCCCGGGGCGCCTCGACGCACCGGTGGATCATCGACCCCCTCGACGGGACCACGAACTTCGTCCATGGCCTGCCGCTCTTCTCGGTGTCGATCGGGCTCGAGATCGCCGGGCGGATGGCGGTCGGCGTGGTCTACGATCCGAGCCTCGACGAGTGCTTCGTGGCCGAGCGGGGCGCCGGGGCGTTCCTCGAGGGCCGGCAACTTGCCGTGTCGGAGACCGCCGAGCTCGGGGCGAGCCTCCTCGCCACCGGCTTCCCCTACGATGTCCGCGACACGCCCGACAACAACCTCGCCGAGTACGCCGCCTTCACCCGGCAGAACCGCAGCGTGCGCGAGCTCGGCTCCGCCGCCATCACGCTGGCCGCGGTGGCGGCGGGGCGGCTCGACGGGTACTGGGAGCTGGTGCTGGGTCCGTGGGACGTGGCCGCCGGGCTCCTCCTCGTCGAGGAAGC
>DASTYT010000006.1 GCA_035764725.1 Candidatus Methylomirabilota bacterium
CGTCGAATACCTCCCGGTGCAATTCCTCGCGCTGCGGGCGGGGAGCTCGGTCGATACTGATCGCCAGTTCACCGCGAGCACGGGATTGGGGTTCTATCCGACCAAGTACTTCCAAGCTGAGCTCGCGTACGTCTACAACGCCTTCCCGGAAGTCCGAAAAGAGTTCGGCCGAGCCCATCTGATCAGCCTCTCCCTGGCGGTCGTCTTCTAGCGGCGTCCCGGGCCCTTGAAGGGAGCCATGACGAATCGCGCGATCCGGAAGGCGAGAGAGCAAATAGCGCACTCGATCCGAGAGACGCTCGACCGTGAGTCTCGTGGATTCGAGTTGCGCTATGCCTATGCTCGCGTTGCCTGCCTCGCCGCGATATTCGGCGTGAACGCAGCAGCGATTTGCTGGCCGTGGCTCCAGGGCCTCGATCGTCTCCCGCCAATAGTCGCGCTTATGAATGCCGGCATGCTGCTCGGGGCACTCGCCATCCTCCTTCTTCTTCGTCGGGGATGGTACCCGTTTGGTATCACAGTCCTCGTACCGACCGTTGACGCCGCCTTCATCTTTTGCGGGTACGGCATCGTGCTTGCTACTTCAGAGCCGCCACTATTTGGTGTCGGCATGGAGGAGGTCGCCGTGATCTGTGCGCTGGTCGCATTGTCCGGCGGACTCCGGCTCCGGCCCATATCCGCGGGGTTCAGCACCGCGTCTGCCCTTCTAGCATACATAGCGTTGACGATGGCGAGCAACGAGCCCCTCGCCTTCCGTTCTCAGACGCTAGTTGCGATCGCGATCGGTGGCCTGTTTGGGTATCTGCTGACGACGATCGTGCGCGCCTCGCTCGACGGCGCAGTAAGTCGAACGATCTTTCGGCGGTTCTTGCCGGAACACCTTGTCGAGCTCGCCAGACGCGACCCGTTCGCCGCGATCGGTGAATCCAGGGTCCTTGAGGCGACGGTTCTCTTCTCGGACCTGCGGAACTTCACCGGCCTCGTCGAGTCGATGCCTCCGAGCGAGGTGCTGGAATACTTGAACGAGGTTCAAGGACTCCTAGCCAGTATCATCAGCAAGTATGGCGGCACCGTTGATAAGTTCATGGGCGATGGCATGCTGGCGGTCTTCGGTGCGCCGCAAAACCTGGACGATCATCCCCAGCAGGGGATCGGGGCGGCAGCCGAAATCATATCGTCCATCGCGACTCTCAACCGAGAGCGTCGCGAACGGGGGGAGCCGGCGGCCGAGATTGGCCTGGGCGTGCATGCGGGAAGCGTGATCGCAGGCTGTGTGGGGAGTGGAGCGCGTCTGGAATTCACGGTCCTTGGAGACGCGGTCAATGCGACTTCCAGGCTTGAGGGGCTGACCCGGGAGCTGGGAGTCACCGCGTTAGTCAGTGAAGAGACGGTCAGGCGCGCGGGTGACGGGGCGGGGTGGTCACGGGACGATGTTCTTGGGCGATTGAAGTGGCGTGGAGAAGTGTCGATCCGGGGGCGTATCGCCCCCATGTCTGTCTACTCACTCGAGGGGATAGCGGCATAATCCCAGCTTCCTGGGATCCGTAGCAGTCACTCCGGCGGGCGGCGGTTGCGCAGCGCCGGCGTGGCCTCCTCGTAGGCATGCGCGATGCGCAGGACCTTGGCCTCGTCCCACCGGGGTCCCACGATCTGCATCGACAGCGGCAGCCCGCCCGGCGACCATCCCACCGGAAGGGCGATCGCGGGGAGGCCCGTCACGTTGACGGGCCCGCGCAGGGGAATCCCCACCTCGGCGAACACGACGTCCTTGCCGTTCACACGCGCGGTGCCGTCGATGAGCGGCGCTTCGCACGGCGCCACGGGCAGGATCAGCGCGTCCACCTCCGCCAGCAGTCGATCGAGCGCGCGACGGACGCGCTCGCGGTCGCGGCACGCACGCACGTAGTCGTCCAGCGTCGTGGCGGCGGCTTCGCGCAGCCGCTCCCGCACGTCCGCGCCGTAGCCCTCCGCCTGCGCGGCGAAGCGTTCGCGATGCAGGGCCAGGAACTCGGCGCGCGAGATGGCGATCCTCGCGGCCTGCAGGGCCTCGCGAAGCGAGAAGGCCACCGTCTCGATCCTCGCCCCCAGCCCCGCGAGCGTCTTCACCGCCTCGTCGAGAGCGGACTCCACGGATCGGTCCAGCTCGGCCCCGTGGAAGTCGGGGCAGAGCGCCAGCCGCATCCCGCTCACGCCGGCTTCGATCCCTTCAATGAAGTTGGGCACGGCGACGTTCTCGCTCGTCGGATCGTCGGAATCCCAGCCCGCCATGCCCTGCAGCAGCAGCCCCGCGTCCCGCGCGGTCCGCGCGATGGGGCCAGGATGATCCAGGCTGAGCGCGTTGGGATAGATGCCGCGCAGGCTCACGCGGCCGTAGGTGGGCTTGAGCCCCACCACGCCGCAGCAAGCGGCGGGACTGCGGATCGAGCCGCCGGTGTCGGTGCCGGTGGCGGCGGCGCAGAGGAACGCGGCGACGGCGGCGCCCGAGCCGCCGCTCGAGCCGCCCGGCGAGCGGTCGAGATTCCAGGGATTCCGCGCGGGGCCGTACCAGGGATTGTTGGTCGTGGAGCCGGCGGCGAACTCGTGGGTGTTGCACTTGCCGATGACGATCGCGCCCGCCGCCTTGAGGCGCCGCACGGATTCGGCGTCCGCCGCGGGGACGTTATCCCGGTAGAAGGACGAGCCGTGGGTCGTGCGGATCCCGGCGGTGTCGAAGATGTCCTTCACGCCGACGGTGATCCCGTGGAGCGGCCCCAGCCGCGCGCCCCGCATGATCGCCGCCTCCGCGTCGCGCGCGGCGGTGCGCGCCGTGTCGGCGCACACGGTGATGTAGGCGCCGAGGCGCGGGTTGAGCCGCTCGATGCGCGCCAGGTGCGCCTCGGTCAGCTCCACGGGGGAGATCTCCCGGGCGCGGATCAGCCGCGCCTGCTCGCCCAGGCCGAGAAAAGGGAGCCGCGCGTCGCTCATCTCGCCTTGTCCCCCTTCGTGTGTGTGTCGGGATGAGGAGTCTTCCACGTGCCGCCGGCCTCCTTCGGCGCGTCGGCGGGCGCGCCCTCGATGGGGAGGCCCGCCGCCTTCCAGGAGTTGAAGCCGGTCTCGTAGTTCGCGACGTCGGGGAAGCCCATCTCGCGCAGCACGTCGGTGGCGAGCACGGAACGTCCACCCCCCGCGCAGTAGATGACGATGCGCTTCTCGGGATCGACCCGCCCGTTGTGATAAGGCGAGGTCGGGTCGAGCCAGAACTCCAGCATCCCCCGCGGGACGTGCATGGAGCCGGGGATCCACCCGAGCTTCTGCCGCTCGCGAATGTCGCGGATGTCGAGAAGCTGCACGCCACCCTTGTCGAGCTCCTTCCGGAGCTCCTCGGTGGTGACGTTCTCGATGCGGGTCTTCGCCTCGGCGACGAGCTGGCCGATGGTCTTCTTGGGCGTGAACATGAGGGGACCCTCCGCTTCCGGTATACCGTCGTCGCGCGCTCGGTTCAAGCCGTGCGTGCCGCGAGGAGCGCGCGCACCAGAGCGAGCTGCCGGCGATAGATCAGCCCGCCGTAGAGGCCCGCCGCGCCGGCGAGCAGCAGCGCGAGACCACTTGCGCCGTGGGCGGGATGAAAGCCGCGAAGGCCCTCCAGCAGCGCCGCGGCGGCCAGACACACCGCGGCCACCCGCACGGCCAGCTCGACCGGGGGCTCCTCGCGGCGACCGCGCGCCTCGGCGATCGTGTAGCCGAGCAGCGTGAAGGCCGCCAGGTATTGCAGGGTGCGGAGCAGCGGCAGGAGGCCGGGCATGTCGCCGAGATCGGCGAGGCCCCAGCCGCCGTGCCATGCGGTGGCCGTCCACGGCACCGGCCAGAGCGCGCTGAGGGTGAGATAGAGGCCCAGCAGCGGCCACACGCGGCGGAGCGTGGGCAGCTCGTAGCGGCGCTCCGACGTAGCGGGAAGCGGCCGCCGGGCCCGGAGCCACACCAGGAACGCGATGACGACCGAGCCGGCGAGTAGCAGCCAGGGCTGTCGCGCGAGCCCGGGCAGGGCGCCGAGGATATACCAGACACCGCTGACCGCGGCCAGCCCCGCCGGCGTGCGCACGGCGGCTTGGCGAAAATGATGACGCCAGGTCGCCGTGATCACGACGCCGCCGGCGAGCCCGAGCAGGGGGCCGAGCACGAGGCGCCCCGTCTCGCGTCCCGCCGCGAGACCGTCGAGCCAGAGGAGCGGCACGAGCAGATAGATGAGGTTCATGAGGGGCAGCTCCAGCGCGAGGCCGCGCACGAGGGTCCGGTCGAGCCGATTCTCGATGCGCTCGTGCACGACGGCGCCGAGCCACGCGCCGGCCGCGTTGGTGGCGACGTCCACGGGGCTCGCGAAGCGGCCGGGAAGGAAGATCTGCGCGGCTTCCAGCACGGCGCTGGTCACGAGCCCCGCAACGAGGGCCGTCACGGGCCGCCGTCCGGCCGCCGACCTCGACGACGCCCGGAAGAGAAAGCCCAACGGCACGAACAGCAGCACGTTGGCGCCGATGTCGCGGAAGTCCATCAAGTAGGAGAGGTGCACGGCGGGCGGCCACGCGAAGCGGAAGGGGGCCAGGGTGATGACGATGGTGATGCCGAGGAGGTAGCGGAGGAGGAGCCAGCCCGGCGAGCCTCCCCTCATCGGGCGCGGTATGCCTCGTAGGCGGCGGCGAAGCGGGGCGAGCGCGCGCGCAGCCGCTCGGGCGTGATGCGGCCGCCGCGCGTCAGGTACGAGTGCGCGAAGGGTAGGGGGTCGAGGCGCATCATGGCGCCGAAGGACTCGTACCAGAGGCCGCTCTGTCGCGCCACGTCGAGGAGGCGCTCCGCGGCGGGCCGCCGTGCCGCCTCGAACGCGGCGAGGGCCGCCGGCACCCCGGCGCGCGTGGCGCCATGCTCGGCGAGCGCGCGGGCGAGGGCGATCGCGTCCTCGAGGGCGGTGCGCGTGCCCGAGCCGATCGAGAAGTGCACGGTGCGGAGCGCGTCGCCCAGCAGCACGACGTTGCCGCGATGCCAGCGGCGGTTGGTGACCATTCTGAAGCGGAGCCAGGTGGATCGGTTGCTCAGGAGCGGATGGCCCCCCAGATCTGGCGCGAAGACCGCCTCGCAGTAGCGGCGGGCCTCGTCCTCCGACATCGTCTCCAAGCCGGCGCGCGCCCAGGTGTCGGCGTCGCATTCGACCACGAACGTGCTCGCGGCGGGCGCGTGCCGGTAGTGATGCGCCACGAAGGGACCGTGCGAGGTCTCCCGGAAGGTCAGGGTGAGGCAGTCGAAGGGCTGGGTGGTACCGTACCAGATGTATCGGTTGGTGAGCGCGGTCACGTCGGGCTCGAACGCTTCGCGGTAACGCTCGCGGACCACGCTGCCCGCGCCGTCCGCGCCCACGAGGAGGTCGGCGCCGGCCAGCGCGCCGGGATCCTCGCAGCGGGAGTCGAGCTCGAGGATCACGCCGCGCCGGCGGCAATGCGCCTGGAGGACGGAGAGGAGCGCTAGGCGCGCGATGCCGGAGAAGCCGAGGCCGTCGATCCGCACGGCCTCGCCGCGATGGACGATGGCCTGATCGCTCCACACTTCCAGGCATGCCTCGAGGTCGTGATACGACTCGGGATCGGCCTCGGCGAGGAAGCCCAGCGCGCGCTCCGAGAACACGACGCCCCAGCCATAGGTCGCGCCCGCGGGATTCTGCTCGATCACGCGGACCTCGTGACCTGATCGATCGCGCTTGAGCAGCAGCGCGAGGTAGAGTCCGGCGGGCCCGCCGCCCACGATGGTGACGCGCATCGGCATCGGTATAGCACGCCGGCGCCGCGCGCTCGCGCTCGGGCTTGACGTCGCGGGCCGTTGCGGCCTAGGGTCTCGCCATGACCCCACTCCGGACGCGTCGCCCACACGTCGTCGTCGCCCTCGCCCTCGTCGCCGCGGTCACCCTCTTGCCGTCGCCCACGCTCGCCGCCGAGGGCGAGATGCGCTGGGCGCTTCACGTCACCCTCGCCGCGAAATGGCTCGATCCCGCGGAGACCGAGGCGTTCAACACGCCGTACATGGTGATGTACGCGGTGCACGACGCGCTGGTGCGGCCCATGCCGGGCGGGGCGCTGACGCCGAACCTGGCCGAGTCGTGGTCGGAGTCGCGCGATCACCTCACGTACACGTTCAACCTCCGCAAGAACGCGCGCTTTCACAATGGCGAACTTGTCACCGCGGAGGACGTGAAGTTCTCGTTCGAGCGCTACCACGGCGCCTCCGCGACCCTCCTCAAGAGCAAGGTGAAGGAGGTGCAGGTGGTCTCGCCCGGTCAGGTGCGCATCGTGCTGAAGGAGCCGTGGCCGGACTTCATGACCTTCTACGGCACCACCGCCACGGGCGCGGGCTGGATCGTGCCCAAGAAGTACGTGGAGAAGGTGGGCGACGAGGGCTTCCTCAAGGCGCCGGTGGGCGCGGGGCCCTACAAGGTGGTGTCGCTCAAGCCCGGCGTGGAGCTGGTGCTGGAGGCCTTCGACGGCTACTGGCGCAAGGCGCCGTCGGTGAAGCGCCTCGTGATGCGCTCCATCGTCGACGAGGCCACACGCGCGGCGGCGCTGCGCTCGGGCGAGGTGGACATCGCCTATCTCCTGACCGGGCCCACCGCGGAGAGCATCCAGAAGCTCCCGGGTTACAAGCTGGTGGCGCCGCTGCTCTCCGGCGCGTTCTGGCTGGAATTGCCCGATCAGTGGGATCCCAAGTCGCCGTGGGCGGACCGCCGGGTGCGCCTGGCCGCGAGCCACGCCATCGACCGCGCCGCCGTGAACAAGGCGGAGACGCTCGGCTTCTCGCGGCTCACCGGCAACATGGTCCCGCCCATCTTCCAGTTCGCGGTGCCCTACGACCCGCCCGCCTACGATCCGGACCGGGCGAAGAAGCTCCTCGCCGAGGCCGGCTATCCCAGCGGCTTCGACGGCGGCGAGTTCTATCCGTTCCCCCCCTACAACTCCATGGGCGAGGCCATCCAAGGCTATCTCCAGGCGGTGGGCATCCGCACGCGCACCCGGGTCATGGAGCGGGCGGCCTACTTCGCGGCCTGGCGCGAGAAGAAGCTCAAGGGCGTGATCCTGGTGGTCAGCGCCGCCTACGGCAACACCGCCACCAAGCTCGAGCCCTACGTGATCCGCGACGGCATCTACGCGTACGGGAGCAACCCCGAGATCGACGATCTCTTCGTGCAGCAGAGCCGCGAGGGCGACGCCAAGAAGCGCGAGGCGCTCCTTCACCGCATCCAGAAGATCATCCACGACCAGGTGATCAACGTGCCGATCTACGATCTGGCCTTCATCTGGGGCGTGGGCCCGCGCGTCGAGGAGAGCGGGGCCGGCCTCATCCCCGGCTACGCCTACTCGGCGCCGATGGAGGACCTGAAGGTGAGGAAGAAGTAAGAGCGGGTGCCCCAGTACGCCCTCGGCATCGACATCGGCGGCACCTTCACCGACCTCGTGGTCTACGACCACGAGACGGGGCGGCAGTGGAGCCGCAAGGTCCTCACTACTCACGACGATCCCGCGCGAGCGGTGGCGGCGGGCGTGGATGCGATCCTCCGAGAGGGAGGCCTGGAGTCACGGCGCTTCACCAGGGTCGTCCACGCCACCACCCTCTTCACGAACGCCCTGATAGAAAGAAAAGGCGCCCGCACCGGGCTCCTCACCACCGCGGGCTTCGCCGACACGCTGGAGATCGGCCGCGAGCGGAAGTACGAGCTCTACGACCTCGCCATCACCAAGCCCGAGCCCCTCGTGTCGCGCGATTTGCGCCTCGAGGTGGCGGAGCGCGTGGGCGCGGACGGGAGCGTGCGGCGCCGCCTCGACGCCCGCGACGTTGCGGCGAAGGCCCGGCGGGCGGTGGCAGCCGGCGCCGAGTCCCTCGCCATCGTGTTCCTCCACGCCTACGCCAACCCGCGCCACGAAGCGGAGGCCGCGCGGATCGTGGCCCGCCTCTTCCCGCGTCTGGCCGTCACCACGTCCCACGAGGTGGCGCCGGAGGTCCGCGAGTTCGAGCGCGCCTCCACCACCGCGGCCAATGCGTACATCAAGCCGCTCGCCCAGCGCTATCTCGAGCTGATGGGGCGGCGGATCGCGGAGGCCGGCATTCCCGCGCCGCTCCTTCTCATGCTGTCGAGCGGCGGGCTCACCCACGTGGCGGAGGCGGAGCGCGCGCCCGTCCGCATGCTCGAGTCGGGGCCGGCGGCCGGCGCCATCGCCGCCGCGTTCTTCGGCCGGGAGGACGCCGACGAGGGCCGCGTGCTCGCCTTCGACATGGGCGGCACCACCGCGAAGCTCTCCCTGGTGGACGGCGGCGAGCCCTTGACAGCCTACTCGTTCGAGGCGGCCCGGCAGCGGCGCTTCATCGAGGGGAGCGGGCTGCCCATCCGTATCTCCACCATCGAGCTGATCGAGATCGGCGCGGGCGGCGGCAGTATCGCATCGGTGGACGAGATCGGCCTCCTCAAGGTGGGGCCGCGCAGCGCCGGCTCGCAGCCGGGCCCGGCCGCCTACGGTCTCGGCGGCGCCGAGCCCACCGTCACCGACGCGGATCTCCTGCTCGGCTATCTCAATCCCGACTACTTTGCGGGCGGCGAGCTCGCCCTCGACGTGGCTGCCGCGCGCGCGGCGGTGGAGCGCGTCGCCTGCGCGCTCGGGCTGCCCGCCACCCAGGTCGCGTGGGGCATCCACGACGTGGTCAACGAGAGCATGGCTTCGGCGGCGCGCGTGCATATCGCTGAGCGCGGCCGCGACCCGCGCCACTACGCGCTGCTCTGCACGGGCGGCGCGGGCCCCGTCCACGTCTGGTCCCTCGCCAGGAAGCTGGGCATGGCACGCGTCATCTGCCCGCCGTCGGCGGGCGTGGCCTCCGCGCTCGGCCTCCTGGTCGCGCCCGCCCGCGTGGATCGCGTGGCCACCGTGGGCATTCGCCTCGACGAAGGCAGCGTGGGCGCGCTGGAGGCGGCGTTTCGCCGCCTTGAGGACGAGGCGCGTGCGGTGATGGCGGATACGGGCCTGCCGCTGGGGCGTGCCACCATACAGCGGCTCGCCGACGGCCGCTTCCTCGGCCAGGGCTTCGACCTCGTCGTCACGCTGCCCGAGGGGCCCTACGCGGACACGCGCGAGGACCGCGCCCGCCTCACCGCCGCGTTCGAGTCCGCGTACCGCGAGAAGTTCGCGCTCACGCCCCCCGGCGTGCCGGTGGAGTTCCTCAACATCCGCGTCGCGGCGCGCGCGCCCGTAGCGGGCGCGGGCGTAGTGCTGGCCGGGCGGCGGGGCGGCGACGCGGGCGCGGCGCGCAAGGGCGAGCGGCCGGTCTACTTCCCCGACGCGGGCGGCTTCGTGCCCGCCTCCGTCTACGACCGTTACCGCCTGGGGATCGGTGACACCCTCACCGGCCCCGCGGTGGTCGAGGAAGAGGGCTCGACGCTGGTCGTCGGCCCGGGCGCCACGGCGCGCGTCGCCTCCTCGGGCAACATGATCATGACGCTCGACGCCGGCGCCTCCGCGCGGGGACGGTGAGAGGATCCATGGCAAGCACGTCGAGCACGGCGGCGCCCTTCGATCCCATCACGCTCGAAGTCCTCTGGACCCGCATCATCTCGGTGGTGGACGAGGCGGCCAAGGCCATCGTGCGCACCTCGTTCTCCACGCTCTCGAACGAGGCCAACGACTTCGCCTGCGTGCTCACCGACGCGCGGGGCAATGCGCTGGCCCAGAACTCGGGGAGCATCCCGTCCTTCATCGGCACGCTGCCGGCGACGGTGCGCCACTTCCTCCGCGAGATCGGACCGGAGCGGATGCGGCGGGGCGACGTGCTCATCACGAATGATCCCTGGAAGGGCACGGGCCACATGAGCGACGTGTCGCTGGTGAAGCCCATCTTCCATCGGGTCAACGGCGCGGAGCGGATCGTGGCCTTCTCCTCCACGACCTCGCACATGCCCGACATCGGCGGGCGCATCCGAGCCATCGAAGCGCGCGAGCTCTTCGAGGAGGGCCTGCACATCCCCCTCACGTGGCTGCGGCGGGGCGATCAGGCGGATGAGACGCTGCTCCGCCTGATCCGCGCCAACGTGCGCACGCCCGATCAGACGGTCGGGGACATCTGGGCGCAGGTGAGCGCCAACGAGCTGATGGACGCGCGGGTGCGCCGGCTCCTCGACGACTACGGCCTCGACGGGCTCGACACGCTCGGCGACGAGCTGTTCGGGCGCGCCGAGCGGGCCATGCGCGCGGCGATCCGGGCGGTGCCGGACGGGACTTATCGCTACGCGCTGGACACCGACGGCTTCGAAAAGCCCTATCACTTCACGCTGGCGCTCACCGTGAAGGGCGACGAAATCGTGGCCGACTTCACCGGCACCTCGCCCGCCCAGCCCCGCGCCATCAACTGCGTGCTCGCCTATACCTACGCCATGACCGCGTACGCCGTCCGCTGCGCGCTCCTCCCCGGGCTCCCGAACAACGAGGGCATGTACCGGCCCGTGAAGGTGGTGGCGCCGGAGGGCTGTCTCCTCAATCCGAAGTTTCCCGCGGCGGTGGTGAGCCGTGCGCAGACGGGCCACTACGTACCGGTACTGGTGCTGGGCGCGCTACATCAGGTCATTCCCGATCGCGTGATGGCGGGCGCGGGCTCGCCGCTCTGGGCGGTCGCCCAGTCCGGCGTGCGCGACGACGGGCGGCCCTACACCAATGTGCTCTTCTACAACGGCGGCATGGGGGCGACGCCGGCCAAGGACGGTGAGAGTGTGCTCTCCTGGCCCAGCAACATCTCGAGCACGCCGGTGGAGGTCGCAGAGCGCAATGCGCCGATCTTCTTCCACTGGAAGCGTATGCGCTCCGGGTCCGGCGGAGCAGGGAAGCACCGCGGAGGCCTGGGCCAGGATGTGCTGTTCGAGTCGGAGTCGAAGCGCCCCATCGTGCTGAGCTTCATGGCCGAGCGCACGCGATTCGCCGCGCCGGGGCTCGGGGGCGGCCGCGCCGGCGGGATCGGCGACGTGCGGATCAACGGGAAGAAGATCGATCACCGGCGCCAGTGGGTGCTGGAGCGCGGCGACCGCGTCCTGGTGTCAACGCCGGGAGGTGGGGGCTACGGCGCGCCCAGCCAGCGCGACCCGGCGGCCCGGCGCCGTGACCGAGCGCTCGGCTATGTCGCGGGTGCGAAGGGGCGGCAGCGCTAGCGGGGCTGCTGCTCGGCGGGCGCCGAGCCGTTACTGAACCAGACCCACCTGTAGGGCGTGTTCACGCCGTCACCCTCGAGCACGTACTTTCCGTGGGGATACAGGACCTCGCGCTGCACGGCAGCAGGCTGCGCGGCGGCGGGCTCCGATGCGGCGGGGGCCCACTGCGCCTGGGGCGCCGTGTAGACCACCGGAGGCGGATATGAGTAGTAGGGGTAACCAGCGTAACCGTAGTAAGGATACGGATAGCCCCCCCAGCCCCACCACCCCGGGAAGCCGAAACCCACCCCCACGAACACCCGGCCGCCGTGAGCATGGCCGCCGTGCACCCAGTTGCCGTGGCCGCCACGCCCCCCGGCATCCGCCGAGGGCGCCATCATCGCGATCGCGACCAGTGCCACCAACGCCACCGCGAGTAACCTACGCATCGCCGTTCCTCCTGCCTCCACGCTCAGGCCTTCTTCAACTCATCAACGCGGATCGGTAGGCGCCGGATCCGCTTGCCCGTCAGCGCGAAGATCGCATTGCACACTGCCGGAGCCACCGTGGGCACGCCCGGCTCGCCCAGGCCACCCGGAGGCTCCCCTGAATCCAGTATATACGCTTCGATGGCGGGTGATTCGCTGATCCTCAGAAGCGGATAGTCGTGAAAATTCGACTGCTTCACGTGACCACCCTCGATGGTGATCTCTCCGTGGAGGACCGCCGTGAGGGCATAGACCGCCCCTCCCTCCATCTGGGCCCGGACCTGGTCCGGGTTGACGGCGATCCCGCAGTCGATGGCGCCCACGACGCGATGGACGCGTGGGCGGCCTTCATCGTTTACAGATACCTCCGCCACGTGCGCGGCGTAGCTGCCGTAGGAGAAGCCGACCGCGACCCCCCGGGCCCGGCCCGGCGGCAAGGCCGTCCCCCATCCCGCCTTCTGGGCGGCCAGATCCAGGACCCCACGGTGTCGGGGTGACTTGCTGAGGAGCATGCGGCGGTACTCGACGGGGTCCGCGCCGGCGGCGTGGGCCAGCTCGTCCACGAAGCTTTCCACGATGAACGTGTTCTGGGACGGGCCGACGGAGCGCCAGAATCCCAGCGGGACGCCGAGGTCCTTGTTGACCCACTCGACGCGTACGTTGGGGATCGCGTAGGCGAAGTTGCGCACGCCCTCCATCGCGGCGGGATCGATGGTGACGCCCTGCGGGGCGCGCCCCTTCTGGATGAGGATCCCGGGGCCCACGACGCGGCTCCACCACGCCGTCGGCTTCCCGCTCTGATCGAGGGCCGCGCGGAACACGTTGTAGGTCGCGGGCCGGTAGAAGCCGTGCTGCATGTCGTCCTCGCGCGTCCACATCACCTTGACGGGCACGCCCACCGCCTTGGCCGTCTCCACCGCGTCCACGATGAAGTCCAGCTCGCCGCGCCTGCCGAAGCCGCCGCCGAGCAATGTGGTGTGCACGGTGACCTTGCTCGCGGGGAGGCCGGTGAGCCGGGCGCCGGTAGCCTTGGCGCCGCCCGGATTCTGCGTGGGCGCCCAGATCTCACAGGCGTCCGCGCGTACGTGCGCGGTGGCGTTCATCGGCTCCATGCACGCGTGCTCGAGGAACGGCACCTGATAGACGGCCTCGAGCCTCTTGGGGCCGGCGGCGAGGGCCGTCTTCGCGTCGCCCTCACTGCGCGCCTCCTGACCGGGCTGCTTCGCGGCTTCGGCGTACTCGCGATCGATCCGCGCGCTCGACACCTGCGCCATGGGGCCCTCGTCGTACGTGACCTTGAGGGCGCGCCGCCCCTGGAGCGCGATCCAGAACGTGTCGGCCACCACCGCCACGCCGTGGCTGACCTGCGCCACGTGCCTGACGCCGGGGATCTTTTTCGTCTCGGTCGCGTCGAAAGCCGTCACCTTGCCGCCGAAGACCGGGCAGCGCTCGATGGACGCCACCAGCATGCCGGGCACGCGCACGTCCATGCCGTAGATGCCGGAGCCGTTCACCTTCATCGGCGTGTCGCGGCGCGAGACCTCCTTGCCGATGTAGCGGAATTCGGCTGGCGTCTTCAGCGTGGGATTCTGGGGGACGGGGAGCTGCGCGGCCTTGTCCACGAGCTGGCCGTAGGTCAGGCGGCGACCGCTGCCCTTGTCCACGACCACACCGGGCTCGGTGGTCACCTCGCGCACCGAGACCCCCCACTCCTGCGCCGCGGCCTGCTTCAGCATCTCGCGCGCGGCCGCGCCGGCCTTGCGCAGCATGGCGAGATGGTCGCGCACGCCGCGGCTTCCGCCATACGACTGATTGCCGGTGACCGGATTGGCGTAGAGCTTGGGATCGGCGGGCGCCTGCTCGATCTTGATCGAGCCGAGTTCGGCGTCGAGCTCGTCGGCCACGATCATCGGCATGGTGGTGAGCGAGCCCTGGCCCATCTCGGGCACGGAGTTGACGATCGTCACCACGCCGTCGCGGTCGATGCGGATCCACTGATTGGGCGCGAAGACGCCCGCGCCCTGCGCCCGCGCGCGGCGGGCCCCGAGCGGCACCTCGAACCCGACGGCGAGCACGCCGGCGGCGGCGAGCCCGCCGTGGAGGAGCGCGCGGCGCGAGAGGCGGGCGGGGATCATGACGCGCCTCCCTTCCTCGGCGCGGGCGGCGAACCCGCCCGCAGGGCGGCGGCGCGGTGGATGGCCGCGCGGATGCGCGGATAGGTGCCGCAGCGGCAGAGATTCCCCGACATCGCGTCGTCGATGTCGGCGTCCGTAGGGCTGGGCGTGCGCGCGAGCAGCGCCGCCGCCGACATGATCTGCCCCGACTGACAGAAGCCGCATTGCGGCACGTCCACTTCGATCCAGGCCTGCTGCACCGGGTGGTCGGTCTTCGTCGAGAGCCCCTCGATGGTGGTCACCTGCTTGCCCGCCACCGCGGAAAGCAGCACGGTGCACGCGCGCGTGGGCTCTCCGTCCACGTGCACGGTGCAGGCGCCGCAGAGCGCGATGCCGCAGCCGTACTTCGTGCCGGTGAGGGCGAGCTGCTCGCGCAGGATCCAGAGCAGCGGGGTGTCGGGGGCAGCGTCGACGTTCCGGGGGGTGCCGTTCACGCTGAGCGAAACCATAGGCGACCTCCGAGGCCGAGCGGACCGGTTCCGGGGGAGCGATCTGCGTTCAGGCGTCATGCTACCATCGCCCAACATGGACTGGAAACCGGAGATGGACGAGCTGCGTCGCCGCGAGGCGTTCGCCGAGGCGCTCGGCGGGCCAGAGCGCGTGAAGCGGCAGCACGATGGTGGGCGGTTGACGATCCGGGAGCGGATCGAGCGCCTCGTCGACGCGGGCTCCTTCCACGAGGTCGGCAAGATCGCGGGCCGCGCGCACTACGACGAGCGCAACGACCTGGTGAACCTCACGCCTTCGAACTTCGTGTTCGGACGCGCGCGCGTCGACGGTCGGCCGGTGGTGGTGGGCGGCGACGACTTCACCGTGCGTGGGGGCTCCGCCGACGCGACCATCAAGGGCAAGCACCTCATGTGCGAGCGCATGGCCAACGAGATGCGCCTGCCCCTTATCCGCCTGGTGGAGGGCTCGGGCGGCGGCGGCTCGGTGAAGACCATCGAGACCACGGGCCGCGCCAACGTGCCCGGCGTCGCGGGCTGGGAGACGGTGGTCGCCAACGTGGCCACGGTGCCGCGGGTGGCGCTCGGGCTGGGCTCGGTGGCGGGGCTCGGTGCCGCCCACCTCGCGGCGGCGCATTTCTCGATCATGGTCAAGGATCTGGCCGCGATGTTCGTCGCGGGCCCGCCCGTCGTCGAGCGCCTCGGTCAGAAGCTCAGCAAGAACGAACTCGGCGGCTGGCAGATTCAGCTCCGGGCGGGCGGCGTGGATAATGCCGTGGACACGGAAGAGGACGCGTTCGCGCTCGCGCGGCGCTTCCTCTCCTACCTCCCGTCCTCGGTGTACGACGTGCCGCCGCGCGGCCCCATCACCGACGATGCCGCGCGCCGCGAGGAGTGGCTCGCCGATGCGATCCCTCGGGACGTGAGAAAAGTCTACAAGATGCGCGCGATCGTCGAGGCGGTGGTGGACCGTGGCTCCTTCCTCGAGATCGCGCCGCTCTACGGGCGCAGCGTGATCACCGGGCTCGCGCGCGTCGACGGCTGGCCGGTGGCGGTGATGGCCTCCGACCCCTTCCACTACGGCGGGGCCTGGACGGCGGACACGTGCCAGAAGGTGGAGCGCTTCGTGGACCTGGCGCAGACCTTCCACCTGCCGGTCGCGTACCTCGCGGATTGCCCGGGCTTCCTCATCGGGCTCGAGGCCGAGCAGACCGGCACCATCAAGCAGGGCGTGCGGGCGATGTCGGCGATCTGGCAGTGCACGGTGCCGTGGTTCTCGGTGATCGTGCGCAACTCGTTCGGCGTGGCGGGCGCCGCGCATCAGAACGGCGGTCGCTACTGCACGCGCTACGCCTGGCCCTCGGGACGCTGGGGCTCGCTGCCCCTGGAAGGCGGGATCGAGGCGGCGTACCGCGCCGACCTCGACGCGGCGCCGGACCGCGCGGCGAAGATGACGGAGATCGAGGACCGCTTGAACAAGCTTCGCTCGCCGTTCCGCTCCGCGGAGACGTTCTGGATCGAGGAGATCGTGGATCCGCGCGACACGCGCCCGCTCCTCTGCGAGTGGGCCAATCTCGCCGCGCCGCTCCGCACGCCGGGGCCGTCCGCCCACGGCATGCGGCCCTGACCGGGAGGCCGATCCGTGGCCTGGGATCCCGCGCAGTATCTGAAGTTCGCCGATCATCGCCTGCGTCCCGCCGTCGATCTGCTCTCGCGCGTGGACTTGACGGCGCCCGGCGAGGTGTACGACCTGGGCGCGGGGGCGGGGAACGTCACGCGGCTGATCAAGGCCCGCTGGCCGGAGTCGCGCGTCACCGGCGTGGACTCCTCGGCGGAGATGCTGGCCAAGGCTGCCGCCACCGCGCCAGAGATCAAATGGGAGCGGGCCGACCTCGCGACCTGGCGGCCGCCGCGTCCCGCGGACCTCATCTACTCCAATGCCACGCTGCACTGGATCGAGGGCCACGCGGCCCTTTTCCCCGCGCTGCTCGCGAGTCTCAACCCCGGCGGCGTCCTCGCCGTGCAGATGCCGCGGAACTTCAACGCGCCGTCGCACACGCTGATCGCCGAAGCTGCGCGCGGCGGCCCCTGGCGCGCGCAGCTCGAGCCCCTGCTGCGGCCCACGCCGGTGGGCGATCCCGCCCTGTACTACGATCTCCTCGCCCCGCGGGCGGCCGCGCTGGATGTGTGGGAGACGGAGTATCTCCAGGTGCTCGAGGGCGAGAACCCCGTCAAGGAGTGGACCAAGGGAACCTGGCTCAAGCCGCTGCTCGACGCGCTCCAGGAGCCGGAGCGCTCGGGCTTCGAGTCCGCCTACGCCGCGCTGACCGCGGACGCGTATCCACGCCACGCCGATGGCCGCACCCTGTTCCCCTTCCGCCGCCTCTTCATCGTCGCCCGCGCGAAGTGATGGCTGAGGCCGGCGCATCGTCGCCCGGGCTGGTCTGTCGCGAGGCCCTCCCCAGCGTCGCCGGCGAGCGGTGCGCGGCGCTGCTGCTCCAGGCGCACTATTACCGCGGCCAGCTCGTCAACGAGTCCAACGCGCTGTTCCTGCAGCTGGCCGATGGCGCCTGGCACCGCATCTTCATCGAGGCGGGCGTGGTGTTCTGGCACACGGTGGACGCGCTCGACAGCCCCGACGGCGACCGCCACCACTACACCCTCATGGACCTCGGCGCCGCCCACGGGCTGGTCGGGCGCCGACTGGTCGGCGTCTCCACGGTGGAGCTCCCTCACGGCGGCGAGCTGCGCCTCGACTTCGAGGGCGGCCTCCGCGTGAGCATGCGCCACGTGGACGGACGCTCGGCGGTGGTCGTGAAGGCGTGACACCGCTCGTCCGCCGCTACATCAAGACTAGCTTCGTCTTCCTCGTCCTCGGCCTGGTCCTCGGCGCGTATCTGATCGTGGCGCAGTTCGGGATCGGCGCCTATCCCCCGCGCCTCGTCGTGACCGCCCACGTGCACCTCCTGCTGGTCGGCTTCATGCTGATGATCGTCATGGGCGTCGCCACCTGGATGTTCCCGCGGCCTTCGCGCGAGGACACGCGCTATCGCCCCGAGCTCGCGGAGGCCGTCTACTGGGTGATGACGCTCAGCACGGCTTTTCGCGCCGCCGCCGAGATGCTGCTCGCCTACACGGGCAGGCCCGCGCTCGGGTGGCTCATCGCCGCGGGCGGGCTCGGGCAGGTCGCGGGCGCCATGCTGTTCGTCGCGAACATGTGGGTGCGCGTCCGCATGCCGCCCGCTGCCGGCCGCTAAGTCCTCGACAGGGCGGGCCTTCCTCGTATGACCGCCGTCATAACGGCTTCCGTGCGCCCCGCCTACGCTGGGATCAACAACGCAGCGCACGAGGAGGCGCGCCATGAAAAGAACCTGGATGCTGGCGGCGGCGGTCGTGGTGATGGTGGCGGTGGGCGCGGGCGTCCGGCTGGGGCGCGACGAGAAGGAGGCGGCCACGGCGGCGCCATTTCCCGAGGTGCAGGCGACCCTGGTGTCGCCGCCGCTCGTGCCGCCGCCGATCGACCGCGCCGGCAATGCGCGGGTGATCGTGAGCCTGGAGACGCGCGAGGTGAAGGGCACGCTCGCGGACGGCGTCGAGTACACGTTCTGGACGTTCGGGGGCACAGTGCCCGGTCCCTTCGTGCGGGTGCGCGTCGGTGATCTCGTCGAGCTCCGCCTGAGCAATCATCACGGGAGCCGGAACCCGCACTCGATCGACCTCCACGCGGTCACCGGCCCCGGCGGCGGCGCCGCGGTCACGCAGCTCGGCCCCGGGCAGGCCGGCGCGTTCGAGTGGAAGGCGATGAACCCCGGGCTCTTCGTGTACCACTGCGCGACGCCCAGCGTGCCCGCGCACATCGCCAACGGCATGTACGGGCTGATCCTCGTGGAGCCCGAGAAAGGGCTTCCGCGGGTGGACCGCGAGTACTACGTGATGCAGGGCGAGTTCTACACGAAGGGCAAGACCCTGGCGCCGGGCCTGCAGGCGCTCGACGCGGCCAAGCTCACGAGCGAGCGGCCGGAGTACGTGGTGTTCAACGGCCGGATGGGGGCGCTCATGGACGACGGCGCGCTCAAGGCCAAGGTGGGCGAGACGGTACGGCTCTTCGTGGGCAACGGTGGCCCGAACCTGATCTCGTCCTTCCACGTGATCGGCGAGATCTTCGACACCGTGTACACGGAGGCGGCGATGGGCGGCACGCCGGCGCGGAACGTGCAGACCACGCTGGTCCCCGCGGGCGGCGCCGCCATCGTGGAGATGACGGTGCAGGCGCCCGGCCGGTTCTTGCTGGTGGACCACAGCATCGTCCGCGCGATGGAGAAGGGCGCGCTGGGCGCGCTCGAGGTGGCGGGTGCCGAGCGGCCCGAGGTGTTCCGGGTGCTCACGCCCGGCACGGGCGGGACGGGCGGTCACTGATGGGCGCTGCGATGAGCCAAGCGATGCGTGCGCTCGTCGCGGCCGGGGCGGCCGCCGCCGAAATGGGGCGGCGGCCGCAGCCTCGGCGCGATGCCGCCCTGGCGCCATCTTCCCGAGAGCGAGCGCTGGGCCGTCATCCACCACCCCCGCTCGCTGAAGAAGTAGGCGGCGCTAGTACCCGCCGCCGCCCTGGCGCTCGCAGTGACTGCGGTCGGCGCGCCAGATACCGCCGGAGCGCTCGCAGTCCCCTTGCGTGGGAGTGTCCCCGAGCCGGGTCGAGGGACCGGCACAGCCCGCCAGCATCAGGAGCAAGAGGCACCCAAAGGCGCTCCGCATGATCTGTCCCATGCCCGTCCTCCTTCTCCCCACAACCCCGGGGAGAAGGGAAAGGGTCCGGGGCGAAACTCAGGGAGCGGGCGGTCGGCGCCGGCGCAGCAGGCTGAAGCCCACGAAGGCGGCCAGGCCCGCCGTCGCGATCGCGGTGGCCATGGGCGCGGCGGTGCCATCGGCGAGGTGGCCGACCGCGATCCCGTAGGCGGCGGACCCCGTCATCTGGATCACGCCGAGACCGGCGGAGGCGAGGCCCGCCATGTGGGGGTACGGTCCAACCGCTCCCGCCACCGCATTGGGGTTGGCCAGCCCCAGGCCCAGCGAGAAGAAGAACATGGGCGCGATGATCGCGGCCACGCCGGTGACGCCGCTCCAGGCGAGCGTCGCCATGAAGACACCGGCGGCGGCGCCGAGCCCGGTACCGACCAGGATCAGCCGGTCGCCGGGCACACGGCCGGTCAGTCGAGACGTCATGAAGCTTCCGCTCATGATGCCGACGGCGACCGCGGCGAAGCAGAAGCCATAGACGGCGGGGGCGACCCCGAATCCCTGGATGAGCACGAAGGACGAGCCGGAGATGAACGCGAACTGGCCACAGAACATGAACGTGACGACCAGCACGTAGGCGAGATACGTCGGATCGCGCAGGACGGTGCCGAGGTTCCCGACGAAGCGCGCGGGCCGGAGCGCGGTGACGTCCGGCCGCACGTTGGTCTCGGGGATCATGGCGGCGCCCGCGAGCACGAAGACCGCGCCGAAGCCCGCGAGCACGAAGAAGATGGACCGCCACCCGAACAGCGCGTGGAGGAAGCCGCCGATGATCGGGGCGAGGATGGGATTGAGCGCCTGCGCGGTGCCCATGAGCGCGAGCACGCGCGCGGCTTGATCGAGCGCGTACACGTCGCGCACGATCGCGCGCGAGATCACCTGCCCGCTGCCCGCGCCGAAGGCTTGCAGCACGCGCGCCGCCACCAGGGTTCGGATGCTGGGCGCGAGTGCGCACGCGAGCCCCGCCGCCGCGTAGAGACCGAGGCCGGTGAGGAGAGTGCGACGGCGGCCGAAGCGGTCGGAAAGCGGTCCCCATGCGAGCTGGGCGGGGGCCAGGCCCGCGAGGAACAGCGTGACCGTGAGCTGCGCGGTGGCGGGCCCGGTGTCGTAGGCACGTGCGAGCGCGGGCAGTGACGGCAGGAACATGTCGATCGACAGCGCCCCGAGCCCGACCACCGCGGTGAGGAGGATGGCGACGCGGCCGAGGCGCGAAGGCCGCGGCCCGGGATCGAGAGTGGTCACTGAAGGGATGGTAGCGCATGACCGCCCGCGCTCACTCTCCAATGCGACGGGCCGATGCTAGAGTGAGGGCGAGGAGGACGCCAATGGATCCCAATACCAAGAAGACCGTGCTGCGGATGATTCCCTACGGGCTCTATGTGCTCACGGGCGAGAGCGGGTCCGGCGTGGCCGCCGCGACCGTGAACTGGGTGACGCAGGCCTCGTTCGCGCCGCCGCTCGTGGCGGTGGGCGTGAAGGCCGATTCGGGCGCGCACGCCGTGATCAAGGAGTCGGGCGCGTTCGCCCTGAACATGCTGGGCAAGGGCCAACAGGCCATCGCCTTCACCTTCTTCAAGACGGCGGAGAAGCAGGGCGCGACGATCTCCGGCGAGCCGTATCGAGCGGGCAGCACCGGGGCCCCGATCCTCACGAATCTCCCCGCCTACGTCGAGTGCCGCCTGATCGCCACGGTCGAAAAGGGCGATCACTCCGTGTTCGTGGGCGAGGTCGTCGATGCCGGGCTCACGAGCGCGCCCGCCGGCCGTCCCGACGACGCCAGCCTCTGGCTCAAAGACCTCGGCGAAAAAACCTTCTACGGAGGTTGATCTCGCCGAGGCCTTCTCCGCCCTCGGGTTAAGCGCGGGAGAAAAGCCAGGGGAGGCCAATGATCAGGTATGCAGCGAGGAACAGTGTCCCCATCACGAGGCCGAACCACCAGAAGTCGCGCTTTCGGATGTAGCCGCAGGAGTAGTAGACGGGCGCGGGGCCGGTCGCGTAGGGCGTGAGGATGCCCATGAAGCCGAGCCCGAGTCCGGCCGCGCGGCGGCTCATCCCCAGCGGGCCCGTCGCGATGTAGAGGAAGATCGGCAGCAGCGGCGCGGCGTGGCCGGAGACCGTCGCGAAGAAGTAGTGGAGGTAGAAGAACGCGGCGATCAGCACGACGATGGCCCAGGGGAACGCGACGCGGGCGACCGGTGCCTGGATCTGGTCGGCCACCCAGCGCACCACGCCGACCTCGGCGAGGCCGCCGGCGCGGGTGACGAGCGTCGCGAACCACACGTAGATGCTCCACGCCTGGCTGTTTCTCGTGATGTCGTCCCACGTCACGACGCCGCGGACGACGAGGAGGATGACCCCGAGGATGGCCGCCGCGGTAGGGTCGGTGAAGCGGCCGCCGAACACCCAGAGTCCGACGACGATGAGGATGCCGCCGAGCATGCTCCGCTCGACCAGGGTCATGGGCCCCATCCTGCGCAATTCCTCCGCCGCCCATTCGGGCGCGTCGGGCGCGTGGGTGAGGGTGGGCGGATACATGCGATAGAGGGTGAGCGGGGTCACGAGCAGGAGCACCAGCCCCACGGGTGCGAAGCCGATCACCCACTCGCGCCAGCCGATGTCGATGTGGAGCGTCTCCGACACGATCGCCACCGCGAGCAGATTGCCGGCGATCGCGGTGGGGAACATGCTGCTGGTGACACAGGTGACGGCGAGGGCGGTGTACATGAGGTAAGCGCCGATGCGGCGGGGCTGCGTCTCCGGGCTCGAGTCGAAGAGCCCCGGGATGTTGCGGATCACCGGGTAGATGGTGCCCGCGCTTCGCGCGGTGTTGGACGGCGTGAAGGGGGCCAGCGCCAGATCGGTGAGGGCGATCGCGTAGCCGATGCCGAGCGTGCGGCGGCCCAGGCGCCGGATCAGGCGAAGCGCGATGCGCCGGCCGAGCGCGGTCTTCTCGTAGCCTGACGCCAGAACGACGGTGGAGAAGATGAGCCACGCGAGCGGGTTGGAGAAGCCACCGAGCGCCCAGTTGATCGACAGCGCGGGCGTGGGCTGCACGAGCCCGAGCATGGCCGCCGCCACCACGCCGGCAAGCCCGACCACCGGCGCGGGCACCGGCTCCGTGATGATCGCGAGGATCACGGTGACGAACAACGCGAAGTACGACCAGGCGGCGGCGGTCAGCCCCTCCGGCGTGGCGACGAGGGCGATGGCAAAGCCCACCCCGATGGGTGGGATCGCGCGCGCGAGCGTGCGGCGGGGCGGCATGGCCGGCCGCGGGCCGGCCCCTGGCGCGGCGCCCGGCGGGGGAGCGCTGGTCAGGCCGTGAACTCGCGCAGCAGCCGTCCCGGTCGGCCGCACTGCGGGATGACCGCGCCGGCCTCGTCCACCGTGCGCACGCCGTTCACCCAGACGCCGTGGAGGCCCACCGCGGGCGTGTCGAGCCGGCTGGCGCCGGTGGGCAGATCGTGAACGCGCCGCTTCTCGCCGCGGCCGACCGTCTTGGGGTCGAAGAGCAGGAGATCCGCCCACGCGCCGGGAACGAGGCGGCCACGCCCGGGGATGCGATAGGCGTCGGCGACGCGGCTCGTCACCGCGCGCACCGCCTCCTCCAGCGTCAGGTCCCCGCGCTCGCGCGCCCAGTGACCGAAGAGGTGGAGGCCGAAGCCCGCATCGCAGAGAAACGACAGATGCGCCCCCGCGTCGGACAGGGCCACCGCCGCGTGCTCGTGGCGCAGCAGCGTCTTCACGTCGTCCTCGTCGATATTGAAGAGCCGGCAGTCGAACATTGCGTCCAGCTCGCCGTCGAGGCCGAAGTCGAGGAAGGTGTCCCAGGGATGCTCGCCGCGCTCGCGCGCGAGGGCGCCGATGGTCCGGCCCACGAGGCCGCGGTGCTCGGGGCGCTGCACCTCCATGATGGTCAGGTGATCCCAGTTCTTGTCGCTGAACCGGTTGGGGACGCCGGGCTGGCCGATCTCCTGCTTGAGTCCGGCGCGGAAGGACGGATCGGTGAGCGCTGCGCGGTAGCGCGCCTCGCTGTCGGCGACGATGGCGGGCCGCCACGCGAGGAAAGCCTCCAGGGGATAGGGATGGCGCAGGGTGAACTCCATGCCGAGCGGGAAGCAGCCCACCTGCGCCCAGAGCTCGCGCCCGCGCTGCCGCGCCCCGCCGATCTCCTCGAGCTCGCGGAACACGCGCGTGGGATCGCCCGGGTCCACGAACATCGCGGCGATCATCACCGGACGGCCGTTGGCCGCCGCGATCTTCTCGAGCCAGGGGATGGTCGACGTCATGCCCTTGGTGAGCATGAACACGCCGCGGCCGGCCTCGCCGAGCGCCCCGGTGAGGGCCAGCATCTCCGTCTCGTCGGCCAGGCGGGACGGCATGGGGATGCCGTGCTCGCCGTTGTGCTGCTCGAGCGTGGAGGTGGCGAAGCCGATGGCGCCCGCGCGCACCGCCTCCAGGACCAGCCGCCGCATCTCCGCCACCTCGGCGGCAGTCGCCGCGCGGCGGCTCGCCTCCTCACCCAGCACCCAGGTGCGCACGGAGGAATGGCCCACGAACGAGGCCACGTTCAGCACGCTGCCCCGCCGTTCGAGCGAGCGCAGATAGTCCGGATACGTCTCAAAGTCCCAGTTGATGCCGGCGCGCAGGGCCTCCAGTGACATCCCCTCCACGTGGGTGAGGTTGCGCACCACGAGGTCGCGGTGCTCGGGCCGGCACGGCGCGATGGTGAAGCCGCAGTTGCCGATCACCACGGTGGTGACGCCCAGCGCGGCGGACGGCGTGGCGAAGGGATCCCAGGTGAGCTGGGCGTCGTAGTGCGTGTGGATGTCGACGATGCCGGGGGCGAGCACCCGGCCGCCCGCGTCCACCGTCTCGCGCGCCGCGCCGAGATCGGCGCCGCGGCGGTCGCCGAGCGCGGCGATGCGGCCGTCCTTGACGCCGAGGCTACCGTCGCCGGCGGGGGCGCCCAGACCGTCGATGATGCGGGCATTCGTGATCGCGAAATCGAGCATGGGATCGGAAACCTCCAGAGGGGAACGCTATGCCCCGAAGCGCGGGGCGTCAAGGCCGGGCGCGCACGTCAGATCACGCCGCGCGCGTGGAGATCGGCGAGCGCCTGGCGCCCGAGGCCCAGCCGGCCGCCGTAGATCTCCTCGTTGTGGGCGCCGGGCTCCTGCGGCCCGAGCGTGTCCACGCGGCCCGGGGTGACCGAGAGCTTCGGGACGATGCCCGCCATGCGCACAAGGGTGCCGAGGGCGGTGGTCGCGCTCAGGATGTTGTCGCGCGCGGCGACCTGTGGGTCCGCGAAGAGGTCGCGCACGCTGTTCACCGGCGAGGACGGTACCTCGGCCCGCTCGAGGATCGCCAGCGCCTCGTCGGCCGGGCGCGCCCCCACCCAGGCCTGCACGCGGCCGTCCACCTCCGCGCGCCGCGCGATGCGCGTCTTCACGGATGCGAAGTCCGCGAGCAGCGCGGGGTCGCGCATGGCGCCGGCCAGGCGCTCGAACATCCGGTCGTTGGTGCAGGCAATGGCGATCCAGCGGCCGTCGCGCGCCTGATAGTGGTTGTGGGGCACCACGTATTCCGTGCCCGAGCCGATGCGCTCGCGCACGTGGCCCTCGGCGGCGAAGGCGGGCAGCACCTCGTCCAGCATGCGGAGCAGCGGCTCGTAGAGGGCCACGTCGACCACCTGGCCTTCACCGGTCCGCGCGCGGTGATGGATGGCGGCGAGGGCGCCGAAGGCGCCCATCACGCCCGCCAGATAGTCGGGAATGGTCGGCGTGCCCGGGGGCACCGGCGGGCGGTCGGGATGCCCGGTGACGTAGCTGGCACCGCTCACCGCGGCGGCGATGCGGCCGAAGCCCGGGCGCTCGCGCTCGGGCCCGGTCTGACCGAAAGCGGAGATGCGCACCAGCACCAGGCCGCGGTTCGCGGCATGGAGGTCCTCCCAGCCCAGATGCCAGCGCTCGAGGGTGCCGGGCCGGAAGTTCTCCGCCACGACGTCGGTGGAGACGGCGAGCCGCTGGACGAGGGCCTGGCCCTCGGGGTGGCGCAGATTGCAGGTGATGGACTTCTTGTTGCGCGCCTCCACCAGCCACATGTAGGACGGCCCGTCGGCGGACGCGCGCCCGAGGCGGCGGAGGTCGTCACCCACCCCCGGCTGCTCGACCTTGATCACCTCGGCGCCGAACTCGCCCAGGAGCGTACAGCAGAACGGCGCGGCCACGAACGTGGCGAGATCGAGCGCGGCGAGCCCTTCGAGGGGTCGCGCCATGCGGCGCGGCTAGGACGCGAGCGTGCCGCCGTCCACCGCGAGGACGTGGCCGGTGACCATCGCAGACGCGTCGGAGGCGAGGTAGAGCGCGGCGCCGACGAGCTCGTCGGGGCGCCCCATGCGCCCGACGGGCACCCGGCGCATCGCGCGCTCCTCGTAGCCCGGCTCGCGGTGGATGAGGTCGCCGATGCTGGTGCTGAACCACGAGGGGGCGATGGCGTTCACCCGCACGTCGTAGGGCGCCCACTCCACCGCGAGGGCGCGCGTCAGCATGACCACGCCGCCCTTGCTCGCCGAGTACGCGATGGTGCCCGGGAGGCCGATCTCGCCGGCGATGGAGGCGATGTTGACGATGCGGCCACGCCGCCGCGCGACCATCCCGCGCCCGATCACCTGGCAGGCGAGGAACACGCCGGTGAGGTTCACCGCGAGCACGCGATGCCACTGCGCGACGGGGAAATCCGCCGCGGGGCTCCGGTGGGTGATCCCCGCGCTGTTGACGAGGACGTCGACGGGCCCCAGGCGCGTCTCGGCATCGCGGCCCATCTGCTCCACGCTGTCCGAGTCGGTCACGTCGACGGCGAGGGCGAGGGCGCGGAGGCCGTCGGCGGTGAGGGCGTCGGCGACCGCCTTGGCCTGCCCGGCGTCGGCGTCGGCCACCGCGACGGCCGCGCCCGCCTCGGCGAGGCCGCGGGCCATCGCCGCGCCCAGGCCGCCCGCGCCGCCCACCACCACCGCCACCCGGCCGTCCAGGCGGAAGAGGTCGAGGCTCGTCATGCGTCGGACGTTCGCGCGATCAGCCGCGGAGGCCGGGCATGCTGAAGCCGCGGCGATCCAGCTCGGCGACCAGCGCGGCGGTGGGGTCCGCGGCGAGGTTCATCAGCGGCGGCCGCACGGTGGCCCACGCGGGATCGCTCCCGTAGTGCGCGATGGCCGCCTTCAGCGCGGGGATCATCGGGAACTTCTGGAAGGTGCCGCGGATCTCGTCGAGGCGCGCCTGCTGGGCGTCGGCGTCGGGGCCCTCCCAGGTCGCGTGCAGGCGCGCGATGGGGCCGGGATTCACGTTGGCGGTGGCGCTGATGCAGCCCTTGCCGCCCCCGCGCATGTTGGCGAGCAGGAACGTCTCGCTGCCCGCGAAGACGTCGAAACCGGACGTGGCGAACGCGTCCAGCATCGCCTTGGTGTTGGCCCAGTCGCCCGAGGAATCCTTCACGCCGGCCACCGTCCGCGGATACGCCTTGAGCAAGCGCTCGATCAGGTTGAGCGTGATGGGTACCTGCGACACCGGCGGGATGTGATAGACGTAGATGCGCAGCCGCGCGTCTCCCACGCGCTCGATCACCTCGGCGAAGCTGCGGAAGAGCCCCTCGTCGCTCACGCCCTTGTAGTAGAACGGCGGCAGCATCAGCACGCCGCCGCAGCCCGCCTTCGCCGCGTGGGCGGTCATCCGCACCGAGTCCGACAGCGCGCAGTGTCCGGTGCCCGGCATCATGCGCGCGGGATCGAGGCCGGCGGCGAGCAGGCGGTCGAGCAGCTCGATCTTCTCCTCCACCGAGAGCGAGTTGGCCTCGGAGTTCGTGCCGAACACCGCGAGGCCAACGTTCTGCGACAGGAGCCAGCGGCACTGGCGCACGAAGCGCTCGGCATCGGGGGCGAGGTCCGCGGTGAAGGGAGTCACGACGGGGGAGAGGACGCCGGTGATGCGGTCGGTCTGGCTCACGCTCGGGCTCCTGTCTGTCTACGCCCGCTCCCCGGAAGGGCGGGCCGGATGAGGGGAACGTGACGAGGGTAGTCCCGCGCGCGCGCCGCGGTCAAGTCCCGCGGCGCCCGCGCCGGCCCTAGACCGCGATCTCGAGCCCGTCGTACGCGGCGGAGACCTCGAGCCCGCGGCCCCGCCGGGTGATCTCCTCCAGCCGGCGGGTCTCGCGCACGATGCGGGCGATGGTGGTGTCATCGTTGATGGGCTCGTGGTGGAAGAGGCAGAGGTGCTTCACCCGGGCGAGCTGGCAGAGCTCCACGCCCACGATGTTGCTCGAATGGCCCCAGTCCTCCTTCACCGAGATCGCGTCGGCGAGGGAGTACATGGCGTCGAAGATCACGAGGTCGGCGTCGCGGAAGAACTCCACGAAGGCGTCCGTCTCCGCGGGGTCGTCGCGCTTGTGCTCGGAGTCGGTGGAGTACACCACGGCCTTGCCGCCCATCTCGAAGCGATAGCCGTAGGAATCGCCGCCGTGGAGCTGCCGCTTCCCCCGCACGCGCAGCCCCGCGATCTCGTAGTCGCGGCCCGGCTCGAGCGTGACGAACTCAATGGTGGCGCCGAGCCGCCCGAAGTCCACCGGGAAAGACGGCGCCGCGTGCTGGCGCCGGAAGGCCTCCTCGAGGGCGGCGTGACAGCCGTGGATGCGGATGCGGTTGCCGGGGAGATAGGCGGGCATGAAGAACGGGACCCCCATGATGTGGTCCCAGTGCAGGTGCGACATGAACACGTTCACGGTGTGGCCGGTGCCGCCGCGCGTGGCGAGCAGGTGATTGCCGAACACCCGCGCCCCCGAGCCCAGATCGCAGAGCACGAGCTCGGGCCCACCGGTCAGGAGCTCGACGCAGGCGGAGTCGCCCCCGAACGTTTGTGCCAGGGAGAAATCCAGCTCGCGCTCCACGAAGGCGCGCGCGGCGTCGAGCGTGTCGATACCGCGCCCCGCCGCCGCCACCAGCGCGGCGACGATCTTGTCCCGCACCGTCGCCCCGGACATCGCCACCGGGATGGAGCCGCGGGTGCCCCAGAAGTGCACGCGCAAGCCCGCGTCGCCCGCGAATGCGGCGGCGGCGGCGGGCGAGACCCGCGCCAGCGCCTCGCGCAGGGTGGGGACGATCTCCACCACCTGCTCGAAGCGGGTGATCTCGAAGATCTCGCGGACGCGGGCGGCGAGCTCGGTCACGAGCAGCGTGCCGCCCTGGGCGCGCGCCTGCTTGGCGGCGAGGACGAGCACACGGAGGCCGTCGCTCGAGATGTAGTCGACCCCGGAGAAGTCGAGCACCACGCCGTCCTGCCCGGCGGCGCAGCGCTCGAGATGCGGGGCCAGGGCGGCGCGGAACGCGGGCGCCGCCGCGTGGTCGACGCGCCCGGTCGGGCGCACCACCACCGCGTTGGCGAAGCGTCGCGGGGTGAGGTCCATGCCGGGGCGCTCCGCTACTCGATGGGCGCCATCTGGCGCGGGTCCAGCTCGAGCCACACGCGCGCGTCCGCCTCGAAGACCTCGTGGGGCCGGGCGCTGACGCGGAGCACGAGCGCGCTGCCCTCGGGGCGCACCGCGTAGTCCCAGTGCTCACCGAGATAGGCGCGCTGGATCACGCGGCCGGCGATGACGGCGGCGCCGTCGGACTGGGCGGGGACGCGCCCGTGCAGCTGGATGCTCTGCGGGCGCAGGCTGAAGGAGACGACGCCGCGGGCGGGCGGCAGCTGGCGGAAGCGCGCGGCGGGAATGGCGAAGCCGTCGAAGCAGACGTCGGCGCCCCGCGCCTCGCCCTCCAGGAAATTGGTGCGCCCGATGAAGCCCGCGACGAAGCGCGTCCGCGGGCTCGCGTAGAGGGCGCGCGGCGCGTCCACCTGCTCCACCCGGCCCTGGTTCATCACCGCGATGCGATCCGAGGTCACCATGGCCTCGGCCTGGTCGTGGGTGACGTAGACGGTGGTGATGTGGAATTCGTCGTGGAGCCGCCGGATTTCGTAGCGCATCTCCTCGCGGAGGTTGGCGTCGAGGTTGGACAGGGGCTCGTCGAGGAGGAGCACCGCCGGCTGCACCACGATGGCGCGGGCCAGGGCCACACGCTGTTGCTGGCCGCCGGACAGCTCCTGCGGGTAGCGGCCGGCGAGGTGCTTCATGCGCACGACGTCCAGGATTCGATCCACGCGCTCGCGGATCTCCGTCCGGGGACGCTTGCGCACGGTGAGGCCGAAGGCCACGTTCTCCCCCACCGTCATGTTCGGCCAGATCGCGTAGCTCTGGAAGATCATCGACATGCCGCGCCGCTCGGGGGGCAGCGAGGAGGCGGGCGAGGAGATCACCCGGCCGTCCATCTCGATCGTGCCCTCGCTGGGCGAGAGAAAGCCGGCGATCATCCGAAGGGTGGTGGTCTTGCCGCAGCCCGACGGCCCGAGGAGCGAGACGAACTCGCCCTCGGCGAGGTCCAGGGCGAAGGCGTCCACGGCGGTGAATGCG
The DNA here is from genome assembly GCA_035764725.1 of Candidatus Methylomirabilota bacterium. Taxonomy (NCBI): domain Bacteria; phylum Methylomirabilota (SeqCode); species Candidatus Methylomirabilota bacterium. The sequence goes on from DASTYT010000006.1 coordinate 29,564, forward strand.
CCGAAGCGCCGGGTGACGCCGCGCAGGGTGAGCTTGCTCACGTGGCCGTCCGGCGCAGGAGGAAGTCACGGCCGACCAGCCGGAAGCCCACCAGGATCAACGCCACCGTCACCACCACGAGGATGAGCCCCATCGCCGAGAGCAGCTCGAAGTTGCCCTCGTCGCTCTTGTCGAAGAGGAGCACGGAGAGGACCTGGGTGCCGGTGGTGTAGAGGAAGATCGCCGACGATAGCTCGCGCGTGGCCGGGATGAACACGAGGATGAAGGCTCCCGCGAGCCCGCGCTTGAGGAGCGGGCCCACGACCTTCCGGAGCGCGAGGAAGCGCCCGCCGCCGAGGATGCGCGCGGCGTCTTCCAGCTCCGGATTGATGGCGCGGATGGCGGCCTCGCTGTTCGTGTAGGCGATGGGCAAGAAGCGGGTGGCAAACGCGAGGATGAGGATCCACCCCGTCCCATACAGCACGAGGGGGGGCGCGGTGTAGGCGGCATAGAAGCCGATGGCGAGCACGATGCCGGGGATGACGAACGGAGCCATCGCCACGTAGGTGAGGAGGCGGCCCAGGGGAACGAGACGGCGCGCCACGATGTAGGCGATGGCCAGGGCCAATCCCAACGCGAGGAGGGACGCTGCCCCTGCGTAGACGAACGTGTTGAGCGTCGCCCGGCGCGTCGCGGGCTGGTCGAACAGCACGAAGCGGACGTTCCGGAACGTCACGTTGTCGAGCGAGAAGCCGCGGCCCCACGCCTTCGCGAACGCGGCCTGCAGGATCACCAGGAGCGGAAGGAAGAAGGACAGCGAGGTGACGAAGAGGCAGTAACCGAGCGCGACCCAGCGCCAGGGGCCGAGGTGGACGGGGCGGCGCTCGCCCCCCTTGCCGGTGAGCGCCACGTAGCCCTTGCGCGCGATGATGCGGTACTGGAGCCAGAACAGGAACACCGTGACGAGGAGCAGCGGCATCGAGTACGCGGCGGCCACCTGGAGGCGCGGCGGGAACTCGAACATCTGCCAGAGCGTGGTGGTGATGACCTGGAAGCGCGCGGGCAGCGCGATGAGGGCGGGGGTGCCGAAGAGGGCGATCGCCTCCAGGAACACCACGATGGACGCGCCCAGGATGGCGGGCAGGACGAGGGGGAGGGTGATCCGGAGTGTGGTGCGCACGGTGCCCGCGCCGAGTGTGCTCGCCGCGTCCTCCATCTCGGAGGACACGAGGTCGAGCGCGCCCCGGGTGAACACGAACATGTAGGGGAAGGAGTAGCAGGCGATCACGAGGACCAGCCCCGGCATGCTGTACACGTTGAAGGGGCCGGCGCTGGCGCCGGTGAGCGCGGTGAACGCGCGGTTGAGCCAGCCCGCATTTGGTCCGGCGAGGAGGATCCATGCCACCGCGCCGAGATAGTTGGGCATGATGAAGGTGCCGAGCACCGCCGCCCACACCAGCCCCTTGGCGGGCATGTCCGTCCGCGACACCGCCCACGCCATCGGCACGCCGAACACCACGCAGAGCAGCGCGGCGGCGAGCCCCACCAGGAGCGAGTTGAGCAGGGCCTCGACGTAGCGCCACCGCCCGTAGGCGGTGGCGTAGTTCTCCAGGGTGAAGGCGCCGGTGTCGGGGTGCTGGAAGCTCGTCCAGAGTAGCCGCGCGAGCGGGTTGATGACCAGCACCAGCAGCACGAGGACCAGGAGCGCCCAGATCAGCACGCTCCGATCGAGGTGCCGCCAGCGCCGCGGGGGCGTGGTGGCCCCGGCGGCCAGTCGCGCGGCCTCGATCGCCATCAGGGGCGGCTCATGGCGGGTCGGCGACTAGATCCCGAACGTCTCGCGGAACAGTTCCTTCACCTCGGGAATCCCCTTCTCGATCTCGGCCAGGCTGGGCCGGATCGTCTTCACCTCCGCGATGGACTTCCCGCCCGCCATCGGCTTGACGTGCTTGTTCACCGGATCCTGGTACTGCGAGACCACGACCTCGTTGCCCTCGCGGCTCAGGAGGTACTCCATGAAGAGCTTGGCCGCATTGGGCGCGGGCGCATTCTTGACGATGCCGGAGGCCGACACCATGAGCACCGCGCCGTCCTCCGGGTACACGACGGCGAGGGGATTGCCCTTGGCCTTGCTCTCCAGCGTGGTCGCGGAGGGCCCCGCGGCCACGAGGCTCTCCTTGGCGTTCAGCATCGTCACGGTGTCGTTGATCGAGCGGCCGATGCGCGGCTTGTTCTGCTCGAGCTTCTTGAAGTAGTCCCAGCCGTAGAGCTTCTTCATCTGGACCACCCAGGTCCCGACGTAGCCGCTGAAGCCGGGGTGCCCGATGGAGACCTTGTTCTTCCACTTTGGGTCGGCGAGGTCGGTCCACTTCTTCGGCGCTTCCGACGGAGCGACCACGCTCGTGTTGTAGGTGATGAGCACGAGCCCGGCCGCGGTGGCGACGAACTGGTCGTCGGGATCGTTGAAGGGCTTGAAGGCCTCCACCAGTTCGGAGAGATTCTTCGGCTTGTAGGGCAGGAGCCATCCGTCCTGCTTCATCTTGGTGTAGTGGCCCTGGTCGGTGGAGCTGATGACCGAGGCCTGCGCGATGCCCGCCTTGTGGTCCTGGGCGAGGCGCTGATACGCGACCTGCGCGGTGGTGCGCACGTAGTTGCACTTCACCCCGGGGTACTTCTTCTCGAAGCCCTGGCAGAGGGCCGCCGCCGTCTCGGAGTTGTAGTGGGCGGTGTACCAGGTGAGCTCCTTTTCCTTCTTGGCCGCCTCGTGGAGCGCCTTCTCGCCGTCGAACGCGCCCACGGGCGCGGTCCCGAGGACGACGACGGCGGCGGCGAGGGCGAGGATCCGGGTGATCATGGGCTCACTCCTGTCGGGATCGCATGTCGGGTGAACGGCGTTAACGGCCGGTGAAGCGCGGGGCCCGCTTCTCGAGGAAGTGCGCGACCCCTTCCTTGAAGTCCTCGGCGCCGAAGCTCTTCCGCATCTCCTCGTCGGCCACCGCGGCGGCCTCGGCGAGGCCCTGGAACTGGGCCTGCCACAGCTGGCGCTTGATCACGCCCATCGAGCGAGGCGAGACGAAGTCCGCGAGCTCGCGCGCGTAGCCCAGCACGCCGGACATGAAGGAGGCGGCGGGCAGCACCTGGGACACCAGGCCCATCCGGAGCGCCTCGTAGGCGTCGATCTTCCGCGCGGAGAGCAGGAGGTCGAGCGCGTTTTGAAGTCCCACCAGCCGCGGAAGCATCCAGGACACCCCGTGCTCCGCGATGAGCCCGCGGCGCGCGAACGATGTGGTGAAGACCGCGGTGTCGCTGGCGAAGCGCACGTCGCAGTAGAGGGTGACGACGAGGCCGAGTCCGGCGGTGGCGCCGTTGAGCGCGGCCAGCACCGGCTTGGCCAGAGTGGGAAAGTAGGCGTAGGGTCCGCCGAACTCGGCGGCCGCGCCGGTCGCGGCATCGCCCGGCGCTCGCTCGCGCCGCAGCACCGCCTCGGCCTCCTCGCCCCCCGTGGCGTTGCCGGAGAGCCCGGAGAGGAGGCCCATGTCGGCGCCCGCGCAGAACCCGCGGCCGGCGCCGGTGAGCACGATCACGCGCACGCCGTCGTCCTCGTTCGCCTCGTGCATCGCGGCCCGGACCTCACGCCCCATCACGGCCGTCCACGCGTTGAGCTTGTCGGGTCGGTTGAGGGTGACGGTGGCGACCCGGTCCTTCACCTCGTAGAGGACTTCCGCGTAGCCCATGCACGGCCTCCCGCGCTCGCGCGCCGATGAAAGGGGGGCGGCGGCCTTGCCTCCCCCGCAGGGTCCGTATAGTATCGCGGCCATCCCCATGACCGCCATCTCGGTCACCCGTCTCGCGCCCGCCCTCGCCGCCCGTGTCGAGGGTGTGGACATCACGCGGCCGGTCGCCGACGCCGTGTTCGCCGAGATCCGCGCGGCATTCGAGGAGCACTCGGTGCTCGTGTTCCACGATCAGCCCTTCGACGACGAGACGCAGGTCGCGTTCAGCCGCCACTTCGGGCCGCTCGAGGTCACGCTCTCCGTCAACCCCGCTGCGGGGACGCCGTTCGCGCGCCAGTCCAACCTCGACATCAAGACCGGGGAGGTGATCCCGCCGGATGATCGGCGGATGCTCTATCAGCGGGCAAATATGCTGTGGCACAGTGACTCGTCCTTCAAGCGCGTGCCCTCCCTCTGCTCCCTGCTTTCCGGGCGAATAGTCCCGCCGGAAGGCGGCGCCACCGAGTTCGCGAGCACCCGCGGCGGCTACGCCGCGCTGCCCGAGGCGACGCGGCGACGCCTCGAGGACCTAGTGGTGGTGCACGACTTCTCGTGGTCGCGCGACCAGATTTCGCCCGGGTTTTTCACCGAAGCGGAGAAGGCGCCGTACCCGCCGGTGCGTCACCGGCTCGTGCGCACGAACCCCGTCAACGGGCGGCGCGCCCTCCTGATCGGGGCCCATGCCTCGTCCATCGAGGGCATGCCGCTCGCGGAGGGGCGCGCCCTCCTCCGGGAGCTGCTCGATCACGTCACCCGGCCGGAGCGCTGCTACCGGCACGCGTGGCGCGTGGGCGATCTGGTAATCTGGGACAACCGCGCGGTGCTCCACCGAGCGACCCCATACGACACCACGCGGTACCGCCGCCTCATGCAGCGCACCACGATCTCCGGCGACCCGCGGGAAGGAGGAACGCTGGCATGCGACTCGTCGACCTCAGCATGACCGTGGAGGAGTGTGACTCGACGCCGTTCGCCAAGGAGGAGGCGTACTTCAAGCCCCGGCCCATCGTGCGCTGGGAGGACAAGGGCTTCGTCTCCAACATGGTCGAGATGACCGTGCACGCGGGCACCCACATCGACTCACCCCATCACTTCTTCCGCGACAAGCCGAGCGTGGAGCAGCTGCCGCTCGATCAGATGATCGGCGACGCGGTGGTGCTCGACCTCACGTTCAAGGGCACCGCCAACGCGCGCATCAGCCCGGAGGATCTCGACCGCGCGGAGGCAGCGCTCGCCGCGCAGGGGATCCGCATCGAGGCCGGCGCCATGCTCTTTCTCAGAACGGATTGGCCCAAGGGCCACGTCACCACCGATCCGCGCTGGTGGGACGAGTCGCCCTGCCTCACCCGCGCCGCTGCGGAGTGGCTGGTGGCGAAGCGCCCCGCCGTGCTCGGCTACGACTTCGCGCAGGAGGAGAAGGGCACGGACTACGGCACCGCGGGTGAGATTCTCGGGAGCGGGATGCGCGTGCACCGGATCATCCTGCCGCGCGTGGTCTTCCAGATCGAGAACCTGATCAACCTCGACCAGATCCCGTCCAAGGTGAAGGTGATCGCGCTGCCCGCCAAGTGGAAGACCGAGTCGGCCCCCGCCCGGGTGGTGGCGCTGGTCGAGGAGTAGCGTCCGCTTCCCCGTCGTGCCGTCGCGCAAGCTGCCCCGCAACTTCTACACGCGCCCCGACGTCCTCGCGGTGGCGCGCGATCTCCTCGGCACCGTGCTGGTGGTCTCCACTGGGCGCGGGGGCCGCGTCGCGGGCCTCATCGTGGAGACCGAGGCCTACCGCGGGCCCGAGGACCGCGCGAGCCACGCGTGGAACGGCCGGCGCACCCGGCGCACCGAGACCATGTACGCGGTGGGCGGCACTGCCTACGTCTACTTCGTCTACGGCATGTACTACCAGTTCAACGTGGTCACCGGCGTGCCCGACGTGCCCCACGCGGTGCTGATCCGCGCGCTGGAGCCGCTGGAGGGGCTGCCGCTCATGCGCCGGCGGCGCGGCGGCGCCGCGGATGCGCGCCTCACCAGCGGGCCGGGTGTGCTGTGCCTGGCCATGGGCATCGACCGCTCGTTCGACCGCGCGGATCTGCTGGGCGAGCGCGTGTGGCTGGAGGAGGGACCAGCGCCCGTCGCGCGCGCCGCCGTCGCGCGCGGGCCGCGCGTGGGCATCGACTACGCAGGCGCGTGGGCGGCGCGGCCGTGGCGCTTCTGGATCCGCGACAACCCCTGGGTGAGCCGGTCGCGCCCCGCCGGGCAGGCCGTCACAGGAGCTCGCGGACACGATCGCCGAGCACGGTGAGGGCGATCTTCTCGCGGCTGGGCTCGCCGCGCAGCAGGGATCGGGCGAACTTCGCGGCCTGATCGAGCGTGATCTTGGGTGGGAGCGGCGGCTCGAAGGGGTCCACCACGCCTTCAACGAGCGCCGGTCCCGGCGTCGCGAGCGCTTCGTCCAGCACGGCGCCGCACTCGGCGGGATCCTCGATCGTGAAGCCGGTGCCACCGCAGGCACGGGCGAACGCCGCGAAGTCGATCGGTTGGAGCTCGCAGCCGTATTCCGGATTGCCGAGGAACACCATCTGCTCCCACTTGATCATCCCGAGCGTGTTGTTCTTCACCACCACGACCTTGACGGGAAGGCGGTACTTCACGCAGGTCGCGAATTCCGCCATCAGCATCGAGAAGCCGCCGTCGCCCATGAACGCCACCACCTGGCGCGAGGGGTGCGCGATCTGGGCGGCGATGGCATAGGGGAGCCCCACCGCCATGCTCGCGAGGGTGCCGGACAGGGTGTGCATCTGTCCGCGCTGCACCGGGATGTGGCGAGCCCACCACGTGGCGATCGTACCGCTGTCGCAGGCCACGAGCGCGTCGGCGGCGAGCCGGCGTCCGAGCTCGCGGGCCAGCACCTGGGGCTTCATGGGCTTGTCGGCGCGCCGGCCACGCTCCTCCATGAGGGCGGTCCAGGCGCGCATGCCCACGCGCGCCTCATCGAGGAATCCCGCGTTCGCGCGCGGCTGCAGCAGGGGCAGCAGGGCCTCCAGCGTGCGGCGGCTGTCGCCCACCAGCCCGACCTCCACCGGGTAGCGAAGGCCGATGCGGGCCGGATCGATCTCGATCTGCACCGCACGCGCCTGACCGGGCTTGGGCAGGAACTCGATATAGGGAAAGGACGTGCCGACCATGAGCAGCGTGTCGCAGCGCTCGAGCGCCTCCTGCGAGGGGCGCGTGCCGAGCAGTCCGACGGTGCCGGTCGTGTAGGGGCTGTCGTCCGGCACCGCCGCACGGCCGAGCAGCGCCTTCACGATCGGGGCGTCGAGGCGCTCCGCCATCGCCTCTAGCTCATCGCTCGCGCCCAAGGCCCCGCGGCCCGCGAGGATGGCCACGCGCTTGCCGTCGTCCAGGAGCGACGCGGCGCGGCGGAGATCCACCTCGGCGGGCAGCTGGGCGCTCCTCGCGAAGACGTCAGAGGTGTGGCGGGCCACGTTCCGCTTCGAGCGGTTGGCATCGGCCGGCATCTCCTGGACGTCCACGGGGATCGTGAGATGTGCGACCCCGCGATAGGCCAGGGCGGTGCGGCAGGCAAGGTCGGTGAGGCCCTCCACATGGGTCGGTCCCATGACGCGCTCGCTGAACTTGGCCACATCGGCGAAGAGCCGATCGAGGGCGACGTCCTGCTGGGTGAAGCTGCCGAGGAGATCGTGGAACGGAAGCCCGGTGAGCGCGAGCACCGGCTGACCGTCCATCTTGGCGTCGTAGAGGCCGTTCAGGAGATGGATGCCGCCGGGCCCGGTGGTGGCGAGGCAGACACCCAGCCGGTCGGTGAACTTCGCATAGCCGCACGCCATGAGGGCGGCGGCTTCCTCGTGGCGCACCTGGACGAATCGGATCTTGTCCTGCCGCCGGCGCAGCGCTTCCATGAGCCCATTGATGCCGTCGCCGGGTAGGCCGAATACCACCTCCACGCCCCAGTCGCGAAGGCGCTCGACGAGCAGGTCGGCAGTGGTCGCGCCCATTGTGGGCGTCACCCCGCAACGTCCGTGCCACGCCGGCACGCTCGGCGCAGCGCTGATGACGCGGGCACTTAGCAATGGGGTGTGACGCGATGCCGGTTTGACTCGGTCGCTTGGCCCCGGTAGGGTTCGTCTCCATGGGACGCATCGTCTACGCCGCGGCCATGTCGCACGTGCTGGCCCCCGACTACTACGGCAAGAACGTGGGCCCCCGCGGTCGCGCGATGGTGGAAGAGCTCATCGAGGTGGTGCGGGTCATGGGGCGCGAGATGCTCGCCGCGCGTCCGGACGCCCTCGTGGTGGTGGCCGACGACCACCTGAACGTGTTCTCGTTCGACGCGGTCCCCGCCTTCTGTGTGCGCATCGGGCGCAGGGTGGAGCGCATGGTGCAAGAGGACGCCATCGAGTTCGATCGCGCCCTCGACGGACTGCCCGAGCGCTACCCCCTCCACGAAGACCTCGCCAATCGTGTCCTCGAGGAGGGGATGGAAGCGGGCATCGACTTCGCCGCCTCATGGTCGGCGCCGCTCGACCACGCGTTCCTGAGTCCGGTGAGCGTGCTCTGCGGCGAGGCGCCGGTGCCGCCGCTGGTACCGGTGTGGGTGAACTGCTTCGTGGCGCCGCAGCCCACCGCGCGCCGCTGCGTCGCGGTGGGCCGGCACATCGGCCGAGTGATCGCGGACGGGCCGTGGCGCGTGGCGATGATCGCCACCGGCGGGCTCAGCCACTTTCCCGCGCTCTCGGTGGCCCGCGTCGGCACCTCTGATCCCGCGTTCGATCGACGGGTGATTGCCGCGCTCGAGGCAGGGGACCACGAGGCGCTGCGCCAGCTCCCCATCAAGGAGCTTCACGAGACGGGCTCCCACGAGCTCTTGAACTGGCTCGTGCTGGTCGGCGCGGTGTCGCCCGCGCGGGCGCGGGTGCGCTTCTTCGGGGAGATGGGACGCATCGACCTCGCCGCGCTCCAGTGGGACGTCGCGTGAGCCGCTACGACGTGAACGTGGTGCTGTATCGCCTCAAGAAGGATGCGGCGTTCCGCGCGCGCTTCACGCGGGAGCCGGCGGCGGCGCTCGGCCGCGCCGATCTCACCGACGAGGAGCGGGACGCTTTCGTGCGCTGGGACGTCCGGCGCCTCAACGAGCTGGGCGGGTCACTCCACCTGCTGGTGTCGATCCCGCGCCTGGGCGGGCACTAAACGGAGTTGCGGTACCAGTAGGGGATGCTGGCGAAGATCGAGTCCCACGAGTTGGGCTCGATGCCCATGAGGTTGTTCGCGGCGGCGTGGAGCACGTTGCGCCACGTGATCGGGATGATGACGCCGCTCTGGATCACGAGGTCGTTCATTCGGATGAACATCGCCGCGCGCTTCACCGGATCCATCTCGTGCTCGGCCTTCCGCCACAGCGTGTCGTACTCCGCGTTCCGCCAGCGGCTGACGTTCCGGCCCGTCCACTTGTTCTCCTTGGTGGGGATGAGCCACGAGCAGAACTGCCCCATGAAGCCCTGGGGGTCGAGGCTCGCGAACGTCGCGTAGGTCTGCATGTCGGCGAGGAAGCGGGTGCGGTTGTCCGGATTCGCCATGTCGCTGGAGAAGAAGATCTGGGACGGGATGGCCTTGATCTCGACCTCCACCCCGGCCCGCGCCGCCGCTTGCTTCACCACCGCCTGCACCTTCTGGGTGAGGGCGTGCGCGGTGGCCTGGAACACCAGGCGCAGCCGCTTGCCGTCCTTCATCCGCACGCCGTCGGCGCCGCGCGCCCAGCCCGCTCGGTCGAGGATCATGTTGGCCTTGTCGACGCTGAACTCCCACGTGTTGTTGGAGGATCGGAAGCGGTCGGGGGTGTTCAGGATGTTCACCGCGATCTGGCCGGTGCGCCCGACCAGGTTGTCCTGGATGGCCTGGCGGTCCACAAGCAGGCCCACCGCGGTGCGCATCACGGGGTCGCTCAGGAAGGGATGCGGCGCCTTGAGGGCAGAGCGCTCGCCGTCGACCTCGGTCCACGGATCGGTCTGGTTGAGCTGGATGTGGCTGACCCCGCTCGACGGGATCGTCATCACCCGACCCTTGCCACCCAGCTCGATCCGCTTCAGCACCTCCTCTTCGAGGAGGATGTAGTAGGCGAAGTCGTACTCGCCGGTCTGCATCACCGCCCGCGCGGCCCCGGCGGCGTCGCCGCCGCACTTGATCTCGATGCGGTCGAAGAACGGCCGGTTCGGGACGTAGTAGTTGGGGTTGATCTCCGCGCGGATCACGTCGCCGGGCCGGAACTCGACCAGCTTGTAGGGCCCGGTGCCCACCGGGCGGATCATGCCGATGGCCTCCCGCGCGCCCGCGCCCTTGGTGGACTCGAAGACGTGCCGGGGCAGCAGCCCTTCGCCGGTGAAGAAGCCCTGCCAGAAGGGCTGGGGCTTGCCGAAGTTGACCTTCACCTGGTGCGAGTCGATCTTGTCGATCTTGGAGATCTCCAGATACCCCTCTCGGCTGACCGAGCCGGTCGCGGCGTCGCTGGCGAACTGCCAGTTGAAGATGACGTCGTCCGCGGTGAACGGGGCGCCGTCGTGCCAGGTCACCCCGCGCTTGAGCTTCCAGATCACCCAGCGGCCGTCCTTGGCCACCGTGCCCTTCTCGAGCGAGGGCAGCTCGGACGCGAGGACCGGCGTGAACGTCCCGTCCGGCGCCGGGGCGGCCAGCGGCTCGTAGAAGAGCCGGCTCGCGGTCACGTCGCGGAGCGCGCTGGTGAAGTGGGGGTGGAGCAGGGTCGGCGCGTCCCACATGAGGACGCGGAGCTCCCCCCCGCCGCCGCGCCGGGTCGGCACGAAGTCCTTGGCCTGGGCGTGGGCGGCTCGCTGCGCCAGTGCCGGGCTCGTGGCGAGCAGCTGAGCCGCCATGGGGGCGGTGAGTCCCATCCCCACGAGAGTGTGGACGAAAACCCGGCGGGAGAGGCGCCCCCGCTCGACGTCGCGGACCATCCGGCGAAGGCTCTTCTCGATGCTCATTCCCGAGGGCTCCTCATGAGGGTGGTCCGATCTGGATAGCGTGGCTGCGGGCCGGAGTCAAGAGGCGCCGAAATGTCCCGCTCCGCGGGCGTCCACTCCCAGGCGCGCAGATCGAAGCGCTCGCCCTCGACCACAAGCGCGCCCAGATGACAGGGAGCCGGGACCAGCTCGCAGAGGCTCCAGCGCTCCACCTCCGCGGGATCTTCCAGCGAGGAGACCAGCGCGCGCGTCGCCCCGGTGGCGAGCGGGACCTCGAAGTGCTGGAGCGAGAGCGACAGCCCGTCGCCGCGCGCCTTCACGTACGCTTCCTTCCGCGTCCAGCAGCGCACGAAGGTCGCGGCCCGCTCCTCGGGCGGCGCGGCGAGGAGCGTGTCCACCTCGGCGTGGGCGAAGAAGCGCCGCGCCACGTCCATGCCGCTGTGGCCGAGACGAATGCCCTCGACGTCCACGCCCACGCGTCGGCCCTGCGCCACCGCCACCACCGCGCACCAGTCGGCGTGGGTGAGGTTGAACTCGAGGCCCTCGGGCGCGGCGAGCAGCGCGGGCTTGCCGTGGGGCGCGCGCACGAAGCGCAGCGTCTCGGGCCGGGCGCCGGCATAGCCGGCGAGGATGCCGCGCAGCCCGGCCCGGCCCGCCAGGTAGCGCTCGCGGTCGCGCGTGAAGCGGAACCGGCCCGCCCGCTCGCGCTCCTCGGCGGACAGCCGCCGCTCCAGCGCCAGCCCGTCGGGGATCATCTCGTCGAGGTCGAAGCGCCACACGTGCACCTCGTCGAGCGCGAGAACCGGCGGCGCGTCGGGCCGTACCCAGTGGAGCGGCACGCTCATGTGCGCGACGCCTGCTCGAGGCAGGCGCGGAGTCGCTCCGCCGTCGCGCGCACGTGGTGGGTGATCGCGCTGAGATGACCCCCGGGCACGGTGTAGGTCGTCACCCGCGAGCAGATGGACGACCAGCCGAAATCAGGGCGTGGATCCTCCGCGTCCGCGGAGCGGAGGACGACGATGCGGCCGCGGTAGGGCCCGGGGATGTGACGGAGGACGGCGCGCTTGTAGTGCGCGGCGAGGGGGCTGGGCGTCCGCGGCGGCGGGTCGGGCGCGCCATCGAGGGACGCGGCGACGTCCGAGCGTCGGCCCCTGGTAACGATTTTCTTCCGCACGATCACGGCCAGGCCACGCAACCACCCGACCGGCCCGCGCCCACCGGCGGTATCCAGCCGCCCGCGATAGTAGCGGAGCCAGACCGCGACGTCTTGCGCTCGTATGCGCCAGCGGATCAGCCGGTCGTCGCGATTCGCTGCTGGCACACGCAGCACGGCATCGACGGCCCGCGCGAGCGCACCCAGCACACGCACGACCCGGGTGGGAGCGACGGCATCGAGCATGACGACGAGCGGCACTTCCGCGCCGCGCCCGCGCAGGAGGCGGGCGATCTCGAGCGCTACCAGCGCGCCGTTGCAGTGCCCGCCGAGCAGGTACGGCCCCCTCGGCCGAACCGCCAGGATGTCGGAGAGATGAGTTGCCGCCATCGCTTCGATGGTGTCGGGTATCGCCTTTCCCTGGAGGCTGTGGGGGTGCACCGCGTAGAACGGCTGCTCCAAGCCCGCCGCTTCCGCGAGCGCGCGAGTGAAGAATCCGCCTCCGTTGAAGACTCCGTGGCAGAAAAAGAGAGGAGGGTGCGCGCCGGCGGGATTCAGAGCGACCACCGGAGGCTCCGACGTCGCGACCTCGTCGTCGAGGGCCCGGGCAAGATGCTCGATGGTGGGGCCGGTGAAGAGCGTGGTGAGCGGCACCCGACGGCCCCACTCGCGCTCGACGGCCGCCATCATCCGCGCGGCGAGGAGGGAGTGGCCTCCGAGATCGAAGAAGCTGTCGCGCACCCCGATCCCGGTGACGCCCAGCAGCTCCTCCCAGAGGTCGACGAGCGTCCGCTCCGTGGCGTTGCTGGGCTTCACCCGATGCGCCGGCTCACGCGCTCCTTCCGGATCCGGGGCGGGGAGCGCGGCGCGATCCAGCTTGCCGTTCGGTGTCAGCGGGAGCGCGGGCAGCACGACGACGGCGCCGGGCACCATGAACGCGGGCAAGGTGAGGCGCAGCGCGCTACGGATCTCGGTCGGCCGCGGGCTCGCGCCGGGCGCGGGCGCGACGTAGGCGACCAGGCGGTGCGCGTCGGAGTCCTCGCCCTCCATCACCACGACGGCGTCGCCCACCTCGGGGAGTCGGAGGAGCGCTGCCTCGATCTCGTCCGGCTCGATACGATGGCCGCGCAGCTTGACCTGACGGTCGAGGCGACCCAAAAACTCGACCACGCCGTCGGCCCGGAATCGCGCCCGATCACCGGTACGATAGAGCCGCGCGCCCGGCGTGGCGTCGAACGGATGCGGCACGAAGCGCTCGGCGGTGAGCTCGGGTCGACCCAGATAGCCGTCGGCGAGCCCGGGGCCGCCGATGTAGATCTCTCCGACCACCCCCACCGGCACAGGCTCGCGCCGGTCGTCGAGGATGTAGAGCTCGGTATTCGCGATGGGCCGGCCGATCGGCACTGTCGAGGCGCCCTCGGCCACCTCGCGCACCTCGTGCCACGTGGCGAAGGTGGTGGTCTCGGTGGGCCCGTAGGCATTGATCAGCCGCGCGGGCGGCGCGGCCTGCAGCACCGCGCGCACCCACCGGGGCTCAGCTATCTCCCCGCCGAAAAGGACCTGCCGCAGCGGCCGGAAGGCATCTGGCGCTTCCCGCGCCACCTGGTTGAAGAGCGATGTGGTGAGGAAGAGCGTGGTCACGCCCTCGCGCGCGAGCGCGCCGGCGAGGGCCCGCGGGGCCAGCGCGGTGTCGGGCGGGATCAGGACGAGCCGGGCCCCGTTCAGCAGCGCGCCCCAGATCTCGAAGGTGGCGGCGTCGAACGCGGGGTTGGAGACGTGCGCCACCACGTCGTCGGGGCCGAGCCGGACGTAGTCGGTGTCGCGCACCAGGCGCGCGATCGCGCGATGCGGCACCGCCACGCCCTTGGGGGCGCCCGTGGAGCCCGAGGTGTACATCACGTAGGCGAGGTCCGCCCCTCCGAGCGGTAGCCCCTCCGCGGTCGGCGCCTCGAGCCCCTCGCCATCGGACGATTCCAGCCGCACCTCGGGGCGGGCGTCGCCGCGTCCCGCTCCCGCGGTCACCACGGCGACCGCGCCCGCGTCGTCGAGCAGCGCGGTGCGGCGCTCCGCGGGGTGGGAGGGATCGAGGGGCACATAGACGCCGCCCGCGGTCAGCACGCCGAGCAGCGCGACCGCCAGCTCGATGGAGCGGTCGCAGCACACGCCGACGCGCGCGCCGCGGCCCATCCCGAGGTCTCGCAGCCGGCGCGCCAGGCGGCGGGCGCGTCGTTCCAGCTCCACGTACGTGATTGTCCGCGCGCCATCCGTGACCGCCACCGCGTCGGGCGTCCGGGCGACGTGCTCGGCGAAGAGCGCCGGGAGCGACCGGTCGGCCGGGTACGGTGAGCGCGTGGCGTTCCACTCCACCAGGACACGGTGACGCTCGGCTTCACCGAGGAGCGGCAGCTGCGAGAGGGGGCGATCGGCGTCGCGGGCGATCTCCTGGAGCAGCCGCCCGAATTGGGCGACCAGGTCCTCCGCAGTGGCGCGGTCGAAGAGCGCGGAGCAGTACTCGAGGGTGCCCCGAAGCCCCTCGGGCGCCTCGACGAGGATCAGCGAGTAGTCGACCTTGGCCGTGCCCTGGTCGAGGTGGAACGGCGTGATCTCGAGGCCGGCGAGGGCGAGAGGAGTACGGGGCGCGTTCTGCAGCGCCAGGATGGCCTGGAAGACGGGATTGCGGCTCGCATCGCGCGCTGGGCGGAGCGTCTCCACCAGCCGCTCGAAGGGAACCTCGGCGTTGGCGAAGGCGCCCAGCGCGGTGTCTCGGGTGCGCCGGAGCAGCTCGCAGAAGGTCGGATCCCCCGCGAGCTCGCCGCGCAGCACCACGGTGTTGGCGAAGAAGCCGATCAGCCCCTCGAGCTCGGTGCGGGGGCGGCCGGCGATCGGCGACCCGATCAGGACCTCGTCCTGCCCGGCGTGACGCGCCAGGAGCACCTGGAAAGCCGCGAGGAGCGTCATGTAGAGGGTGGCGCCTTGCCGCCGCGCGAGCGCGCGGAGCCCCTCGGTGACGTCACGGCTCACCGTGATCGCGACGACGCCTCCCACGAAGCTCTGGACCGCCGGCCGCGGCCGGTCCATGGGCATCGTGAGCGCCGCCGGCGCGCCGGCGAGCCGCTCCGTCCAGTACGCGAGCTGCGCCTGGAGTTCCGCGCCGCCGAGGCGGTCGCGCTGCCACACCGCGTAGTCACCGTACTGCAGGGGAAGGGGCGGCAGCGTGGGCGCCCGGCCCGCGCGGAGCGCGGCATAGGCGGTCTCGAGCTCGCGGGCCAGCACGCCCATCGACCATCCGTCGGAGATCAGGTGGTGAAGCGTGACGACGAGGAGGTGCTCGTCGTCGCTCCGGCGGAAGAGCCGCGAGCGGATCAGCGGCCCGCGCGCGAGGTCGAAGACCTGGCTCCCCTCGCGGACGGCCGCGCGCTCGAGCGCCGCGTCGTCGCCGTCGGGCCACGGGTCCACGGGCAGCGCGAACGCCCCGACGGAGGTGATGCGCTGACGCGGCTCCCCGTCCTCGACGACGATGCCGGTGCGGAGCGCCTCGTGGCGATGGACGACCACCTCGAAGCTCCGGCGCAGCGCCTCCACGTCGAGGCGGCCGCGGAGCCGCGCCGCCAGCGGGATGTGGTACACCGCGCTGTCCGGCACGAGCTGGTGCAGGAACCACAGGCGCTGCTGGGGTGCGGAGAGCGGCACCGGCGCCGCGGGATCCCGGCGCGGCAGCGCGCTCCGCGTGCCCGGCGCGCCCGCGAGCAGCTTGGCCTCGAGACGCTGGCGCTCCTCGGGTGTCAGCGTCGACGCCCGGCGTGGCGCCCGCTCGGCCATCAGCCCGAAGCCCCGGCGGAGGGCCCCAGCCGCGCTGCGATGTGGGCCGCCACCGCGGCGACGGTAGGTGCCTCGAGGAACTGGTTCAGCGGCACGGTGACGCCCAGCGCATCGGCCATGTGCGCCGCCGCGACCGCCGCCTGCAACGAGTCGCCGCCCAGCGCCACGAAATCGTCGGCCACGCCGACCGGGCGACCGAGCACGCCGCTCCAGACCTTGGCCACCTGGGCTTCGATGGCGGTGAGCGCGGGTGCGGCGGACCCGGACCCCGTCGGCGTCTCCGGGCGGCTGAGGGCGGCGGCCAGCTCCCGGCGCTCGGGCTTGCCGGTGGCGCCGAGGGGAATCGAATCCACGAAGGCGAGCTGACGGGGCACCTTGAACGCCGCAAGGCGATCACTCACGAAGCGCCGGATGTCCGCCTCGGTCGCGCACGAGCCCGGTCGCAAGACGAGCGCAGCGGCCACGTCCTCGCCGAGGGTCGGGTGCGGGACGGAGAAGGTGACGGCGCGCGCCACCGCGGGGTGCGCGACGAGCACGTCGTCCACCTCGCGCGGCGAGATCTTCTCGCCGCCGCGGTTGATCATCTCCTTGATGCGGCCGGTCACGTAGAGATAGCCGTCGGCATCGAAGCGGCCGAGATCGCCGGTCCGATACCAGCCGTCCCGGAAGGCGGCCGCATTGGCGGCGGAATCGTTCTCGTATCCCGTCATCACCGTCTTGCCGCGCACCTGGATCTCGCCGACCTCGCCCGTTCGCGTCGCGCCGCCGTCCTCGTCGACGATGGCGACCTCCCCGGTGACGGGGCGCCCCACCGAGCCGGCCCGCCGCTCGCCCGGCGGGAGGGGATTCGAGGTGACGAGCATGCAGGACTCGGACTGCCCGTAGCCCTCGATCACGGGCACGCCGAGCCGACGCTCGAGCTCGGCCATGAGGGCCGGAGGGAGCGGCGCCGCCGAGGAGCGGATGAAGCGCAGCGCGTGCCCCGCCACCACGTGCGGGTGCTGCGGGGCTTCGGCCACGATGGCCTGATGAATCGTCGGCACCGCCGAGTACCAGGTGGGCCGCGTCGCCTCCATCCAGTCGAAGACGGCGGTGGGATCGAACGCGGGGGTGCAGATCACGCTCGCGCCGGCGGCCAGCGAGGTCAGCACGACCATCAGGCCCTGGACATGGAACAGTGGCATCACGCCGAGGGCGCGATCGTTCGGGCGCAGCGCATAGGTCTGCACGAAGCCCTGGATCGCGGCGGCCATGTTGGCGTGAGTGAGCGGGACCACCTTGGGCCGCGCGGTGGTGCCCGACGTGTGGATGGCGAGCGCGACGTCGTCCGGGCGCGGACTGTTGACGGGACTTGGCGTCGCGGGGAGGTGAGGTCCCAGCGCGAAGCGACCGGCCCCCCCGGGTCGCGGCTCGACCTCCAGCAGCGGCAGGCCGAGGCGCGCGGCCACGACACGGGCGGCGGGGGCGGCCCCGGCGGGCACCATGACCGCGCCCACCCGGGCCGTGGTGAGATACCGCTCGAGCTCCGGCTCGCGATACGCGGGATTCAGCGGTACCGCGGTGGCTCCGAGCGCCACCGCGACGAAGGCGACGGCCAGCTGCGGGCCCTGCGGCATGATCAGGGCGATCCGGTCGCCTCGTCCGAGCCCCCACGTCGCGAGCACCGCGAGGACCTCGTCCACCTGGGTGAGGAGATCGCGGTAGCAGAGCGGCGCCGCGCCGGGCGCGGTGATGGCCGGCGCATCGGGCGCGCGAAGCGCCTGCGCCTCGATCAGGGTGCGCAGAGTCGGCGCGGCCACGGGCATCGCATCCGCGGTGGGTGTGCCCTCGGCGGCCGGATCGTCCTTCAGCTGTCCCTCGAGGATCGCCTCGGCCAGATTGGACAGGATCGGGGCCTCGAAGATCCGGCGCAGCGGGACGTCGACGCCGAGCCGCTCGCGCAGCCGCGAGGCGAGGCGGGCGGCGAGCAGTGAATGGCCGCCGATCGCGAAGAAGTCGTCGTGGCGTCCGATCTCGGTCACGCCCAGCAGCTCGGTCCACATCTGCGCCAGCGCCTGCTCGAGCGGCGTGGCGGGCGCCTCGCGCATCGCCGTCCGCAGGAGATCGTGCTCGCCCGGGTCGGGCAGGGCCCCGCGGTCGACCTTACCGTGAGGGGTGAGCGGCAGCGCGTCCAGCGTGACGACAGCTCGGGGAATCATCGGCACCGGCAGCTGCTCGGCGAGGAAGTGGCGCAGGGTCTCGCGATCGAGCCGGGCCTCGGGCCGGAGCACGACCCAGGCGGCGAGATAGCCGTCGCCGGCGTCCTCGCGGACGGTGACGACGGCCTCGCGCACCGCGGGATGCCCCGCGAGCACCGCCTCCACTTCGCCGAGCTCAACCCGCATGCCACGGAGCTTGACCTGATGATCGAGACGGCCGAGGTACTCGAGGACGCCGTCGGCGCGCCACCGGGCGCGATCGCCCGTCCGGTAGAGCCGCGCCCCCGACTCGGGGCTGCGGGGGTCCGGCACGAAGCGCTCCGCCGTCAGCTCCGGGCGGTTGAGATAGCCGCGCGCGAGCCCCACGCCGCCGAGATGAAGCTCGCCGGCCACGCCCGGAGGCACCGGCTGTCCCGACGCGTCGAGCACCCACGCGCGCATGCCCGCGATGGGCCGGCCGATGGGAACGCTGGTCTCGCCGCCCCCGCAGCGCCACCACGTTGCGTCGATCGTCGCCTCGGTCGGGCCGTAGAGATTGATCAGCTCCACCGGCAGGCGCGCGAGACACCGCTCGGCCAGCTCGCCGGTCAGGGCCTCGCCGCCGCAGCACACCCGGCGCAGCACGCGCGCCCCATCGAGCCCGGGCTCGTCCAAGAGCGCGCGCAGCAGCGACGGTACGAGCTGCAGCACGGTGATCTCCTGCTCGGCGAGGACGCGTGCGAGCTCGCCGGGGTCGCGATGAGCTCCCGCGGGGCCGATGACCAGGCGCGCGCCCGCCAGCAGCGGCGCCCAGAACTCCCAGACCGATGCGTCGAAGCCGATCGGGGTGCGCTGGAGGACGGCATCGGCCTCGGTGAGGGGGAGCGTGTCTGCCATCCAGCGCATGTGGTTCACGATGGCGCGATGGGGGATCATCACGCCCTTGGGACGGCCGGTGGAGCCGGACGTATAGAGGATGTAGGCGAGCGCCTCGGGCTCGGCGTCGGGCTCGAGCGCCTCGGCCGCTGTCCGCGCAATCTCCTCGGCATCGGTGGAGGGGCAGACCACGCGGACGCCGGACTCGGCGAGCCGCGGGCCCAGCGCGGCGTCGGTGATCACCACCGGCGCGGTCGCGTCCGCGAGCATGAAGCGCAGGCGCTCCGTGGGGAGAGCCGGATCGAGGGGCAGGTATGCCCCGCCGGCCTTGAGCACGGCATAGAGCGCGACGGGGAGATCGAGCGACGGGCCCATGCAGACGCCCACGGGCACGTCGGGCCCCACGCCGAGCACGCGGAGATAGCGCCCGAGCGCGCCCGCCCGAGCCTCGAGCTGCCCGTAGGTGAGGGTGTCGCGCCCCGCGACCACCGCCACCGCGTCAGGGGAGGTCGCCGCGCGCGCTGCGACGAGGCGGTGCAAGCACGCCTTCGGGGCCTCCGCCGGCGCGGTCTCCGCGGAGGCGCCGCTCCAGGACTCGAGGCGCGCCGTCTCCTCGGCGGTCAGCAAGGGGAGCTCCGAGAGGCGCCGGTCGGGATCGGTCACCGCGCCCTCGAGGAGCCGCGTGAAGTGGGCGAGCAGCCGCTCGATGGTCGCGCCGTCGAAGAGGTCGGTGCTGTAGTCCGCAATGAGCTGGAGCCCCGTCGCGCTTTCCACCGCCGTCAGGGAGAGGTCGAACTTCGCCGTCCCGTTTCGCGCCCGCAGCGGCGTGGCGGTGAGCCCGGAGAGGCGAGGCATTCCGGAGAGTGCGGCCTCCTGCAGCACCAGCATGACCTGCACGATGGGCGAGCGGTCGCGGCGGCGCTCGGGCGCCAGCGCAGCGACCAGGCGCTCGAAGGGCAGCTCCTGATGCCCCAGGGCCTCGCGGGACACGCGCGACGCTTGACGCAAGAGCTCCCGGAATGTCGGATCGCCGTCGAGCGCCATCCGTAGGGGCAGCGTGTTGACGAAGTAGCCGATCAGCGGCTCGACTTCGCGCAGGATCCGGCAGGCGCTGGCCGTTCCCACGACGAGATCGGTCTCGCCGGTGTAGCGGTGCAGGAGCGCCTGGAAGGCGGCGAGCAGCACCGCGAAGGGGGTCACGCGCTCGGCCCGTGCGAGCGCCCTCACCACGCTCACGTGCTCGGACGGCAGGAGTCGCGTGCACTGATTTCCGCCGTCGCCCAGCTCGGCGGGGCGCGGGTGGTCGGTGGGCAGCGCGAGGGCAGGCGGCGCTCCCGCCAGCTGTTGGCGCCAGTAGCTGATCTCGTCGGCGAGCCGTTGCCCGGCCAGCCGGGCGCGCTGCCACGCGGCGTGATCCGCGTACTGCACGGGCAGCGGCGGCAGCGTGGCGATGTCGCCCGTGACCGCCGCCGAGTAGTGCGCCTCGAGCTCACGCATGAGCACGCCCACGGACCAACCGTCAGAGGCGATGTGGTGGAGGACGAGGAGCAAGGCGTGCTCGCGTTCACCCAGCCGCGCGACGAGGGCCCGCAGCATGAGGTCGCACGTGAGGTCGAACGAACGGCGGGCCTCCGCGGTGAGCTGGGCTTCGAGAGCCGCCTCGCGGGCGTCTTCGGGCAGGCCCGTGAGATCCACGTACGTCACCTCGACGGGTCTGGGTGGCCCGACCATCTGCACGGGCTCTCCGTCGGTCTCGTGGAAGGTCGTGCGCAGAGCCTCGTGGCGCGCCACGATCGCGGTGAGCGCGCTCTCGAGCGCGGTGAGGTCGAAGTCGCCGGCGAGGCGGAACGCCTTGCCCATGTTGTAAGCGGGCGAGCCGGGGCGCAGGCGGTCCACGAGCCAGAGCTGCTGCTGCGCGAAGGAGAGCGGGGAGGGCGGGCGACTGGCGAGACTCATGCCGTCACCTCCGCCGCGACGGCGTGGGCGAGCGCGGCTCGATCCGGCTTGCCGGCGGGCCCGCGGGGGATCTCGCTCACGAGCAGGATGTGCCGCGGCACCTTGAACGCCGACACGCGCTCGGCGGCGAACCGGCGCAGGTCGGTGGGCATCAGCGCGGCGCCGTCCACCAGCACCACCGCGGCCGCGACGTCCTCGCCGAGCGTGCGGTGCGGGACGCCGAAGGTCACCGCTTCGCGCACTGCCGGATGGGCAAGCAGGATCTCCTCGACCTCGCGCGGCGCGACCTTCTCGCCGCCGCGGTTGATGATCTCCTTGAGCCGGCCCGTGATGAAGAGAAAGCCGTCCGCGTCGAGGTGGCCGAGGTCGCCGGTGCGATACCAGCCGTCGTGAAAGCTCGCCGTGGTGGTCCCGGGATCGTCCTCGTAGCCAGCCATGACGTTGACCCCACGCACGAGGATCTCGCCGCGGCTCCCCGGGGCAAGCGGGCGGCCGTCGGGATCGATGATCGCGATCTCGGGGCCCGCGCTCACCCCCGCGGATCCCGTCTTGCCGGCGCCCCGTGCCAGCGGCGTCACCGCCACGAGGGTGGCCGTCTCGGTCTGGCCGTAGCTCTCGATGACGGGCGCGGCGAAGAGCCGCTCCATCTCCTCGCGCAGCCGCGGAGGCAGCGCGGACGAGGCGGAGCGGACGAAGCGGAGGCCGACGCGCGCGGCAATCGGGGCGGCGCTCCCCCGCTCCAGGGCGGCCTGGCCGAGTATGCCTTGATGGACGGTCGGCGTGCCATTCACCCAGGTCGGGCGGGTCTCGTCGAGCCATGCGAAGACGTGGGCTGCCTCGAAGCGCGGCGGGCACACCACGGCGGATCCGGCCCCGAGTGAGGCGATGAGCATCATGAGGCCGTTGACGTGGAAGAGTGGCATGAGGTCGAGGCAGCGGTCGCCGGGCCGAAGCGCCAGCGCCTGCCGGTGCCCCCGTGCGGAGGCGAGGATCTGGCGGTGGCTCAAGGGCACCCGCTTCGGCCGCGCGGTGGTGCCGGACGTCAGGAGCACCAGGGCGATGTCGTCGTGGCCCCGTGCGGCCGGAGCGGCCCCCGTGGCGGGCAGGGGCAGGTCCAGCGCGATGGCGCCCGCAGGCCCCGCCGACGCGCTCTGGATCGCGATCGCGGGCAGCCCTCGCCGGCGCGCCACCCCGAGGGCGGGAGCACCGGCGGGGGCGAGGAGGGCGTCGAGCGGCGTGGTCGCGAGGATCGCCTCGATTTCGGGCGGGGGCGCCGCGGGATTCAACGGCACGCACACCGCCGCCGCTGCCACCGCGAGGATCGCGACCGCCGCCTCCGGTCCCTGCGGCGCCACGATCGCGATGCGCGCGCGGCCACCCAGCCCCGCTCCAGCGAGTCGCTGCGCCGTATCGTCGACGTGGGCCAGCAGGTCCCGATACGAGAGAGGCGTCCGCCCCGGCGCGACGATCGCCGCCGCGGTCGGCGCGTGGCGCGCGTGTGCCTCGAGGAGGTCGCGGAGCGTCGAGGCCTCGTCCGCGGATGGTGCGTCCGCCTCGTCGTCGCGGTCCCCGCGCTCGCCTGCCCCGCCGAGCCCCTCGGGGCTGGCCTCGATCTCGAGCAGGGCGAGGGCCAGGTCGGCGATGGTCGAGTTGTCGAAGATCTGGCGGAGCGGGATCTCGACACCGAGACGGTCGCGCAGGCGCGCCACCAGCCGGGCGGCGAGGAGCGAATGGCCGCCGAGATCGAAGAAGTCGTCGAGGATGCCGATCCGGGCGGCTCCCAGCACGTCCGACCAGATCTCGACCAGCATGGCCTCGAGGGGCGTGCGGGCCGCCACATGGGCGGGTGCGCCGACGGCATCATCGGGCCCCGGCGCGGGAAGCGCGTCGCGGTCCAGCTTGCGATTGGCGGTGAGGGGCAGCGCGGACATGGGCACGAACGCCGCGGGCACCAGATGAGCGGGGAGGAGCTGACGCGCGAATTGCCGGAGGGCCGCGCGGTCGACCGCCGCGGCGCCGTGCGCCACCACGTAGGCGGCGAGGCGCTGATCGCCGGGGTGGGGCTCCCACGGCAACACCGCGACCTCGCGGACGGCGGGGTGCTGACGCAGCACGCTTTCCGCCTCGCCGGGCTCGGTGCGGATGCCGCGGATCTTGATCTGTCGATCGATGCGCCCCAGGAAGTCGAGCGTGCCGTCGGCACGGGCCCGCGCGAGGTCGCCGGTCTTGTAGAGCCGGCCGCCGGCCGCGTGAGGATCGGCCACGAAGCGCGCCGCGCTGAGGGCGGGATCGCCCATGTAGCCCGATGCCACGCCGACGCCGCCGATGTAGAGCTCGCCGGGCACGCCGGCCGGCACGGGGCCGAGCGCCGCATCGAGGATGAGCGCCGACACGCCGGCGATGGGCCGTCCGATCGGCACCGCGCCCTCGGCCTCGGGGGCCGTGTCGACACGATGGAACGTGCAGGTCATCGTACACTCGGTAGGCCCGTACTGGTTGACGAAGGCCGCATGCGGGCAGAGATGCCGTATCGCGCGGCGCACGTCGTCGTACAGGAGCGGCTCGCCCGTGGTCAGCACGAGCCGCAAGGTGGACGCGGCGAGCCCGCGATCCTCGGCGGCGCCGGTGAGGGGCCGCAGCACCGACGGGACAAGCGCGAGCAGCGCGGTCGCCTCGTGGGCTCGCAGCCGCTCGAGGATGGCCTCCGGGTCCGCGGCCTCGCCGTCCCGCAATAGCACGACGCGCGCGCCCACGGCGAGGGGGGCGAAGAACTCGCGCACCGAGGCGTCGAAGGACGCGCGCGCGAGCTGGAGGACCACGTCGGTGGATCGCAGCCCGAACGTCTCCGTGAGGAACTCGAGATAGCTCAGCACGGCCCGGTGGACGATCGGTACGCCCTTCGGGACGCCGCTCGAGCCCGACGTGAACGCGACATAGGCCAGGTCATCGAGCCCCGGACGCGGGAGTGACGCGCCGTCGTCGCCGGTCCCCGGCATCGCGTCCCGGTCGAGGCAGAGCGTGGGATGTCCCTGGCTCGTGCAGCGGGACTCCAGATCGGATCGGGTCAGGACACAGCACGCATCGACGGTCTGGAGGATGTGACCGAGGCGGGTCGCCGGCTCGTCGGGGTCCAGGGCCACGTAGGGCGCGCCCGCACGCATCACGCCGAGGAGCGCCGCCACCAGGTCGGGAGAGCGCCCGAGACACACGCCCACCGGCCGGCCGGGTCCGGCGCCGCGGGCGCGGAGGAGCCGCGCGAGATGCTGGGCGCGCGCGACGAGCGCCGCGTAGGTGAGGGATGCCTCGCCCTGTACCACCGCGATCGCCTCGGGGGTACGCATGCCCTGGGCTTCGACGAGGGCGGGCACGCTGGGCGCCCGCGGAGCCGGCGCGTGGGGACCGCGACCGCGGGCGACGAGCGTCGCGCGCTCGGGCGCGGGCACCAGCGAGATCTCGTCGAGCCGGCGGTCAGGGTCGGCGGCGGCATGCTCGAGCACTGACGCGAACTGGGCGAGCAAGGCGGTCATGGTCTCGGGCTCGAAGAGGTCCGTGTCGTACGTGAGCGAGCCGCTGATTCCCGCCGCTGACTCGTCGAGGCCCAGGTTGAGGTCGAACTTCGCCCCCCCGCCGAAGAGTCCCATCGGCGTGAGGGAGAGCCGATCGAGCCGGAGCGGCGAGGCGGGCTGATTGTGCAGATTGATGAAGGCGGTCACGATGGGCGCGGTGGGCCCGCCGCGGTTCGGCCGCAGCGCCTCGACGAGCTTCTCGAACGGCAGCTCCTGATGGGCGTAGGCGTCGAACGCAGTGGCCCGCACTCGCGCGAGGAGCTCCCGGAAGGTCGGCCGGTTCGCGCAATCCACCCTGAGCACGAGGGTGTCGAGGAACAGACCGATGAGGCCTTCGGTCTCCGGTCTCGAACGGCTGGCCATCGGGGCGCCGATGAGAAGATCGGTCTGGGCCGTGCGCCGGTGCAGGAGCAGCGAAAAGCCGGCGAGGAGGGTCATGAACAGCGTGGCGCCCTCGCGCCGGGCCAGCGCACGCAGCGCCGCCGCCACACCCGGGGACAGCGCGAACGGCAGTCGCCTGCCGCGGCCGCGCGGCCGCGCGGGCCGCGGATGGTCCGTGGCGAGGGCAAGCGAGGGCGGTGCGCCGGCCAGGCGCGCGCGCCAGTGGGTGAGAAGCGGCTCGAGGGCGCCCCCCTCCATCCGCTCCCGCTGCCACGCCGAATAGTCGGCGTACTGGATGGCGAGCGGTGGCGCCGTGGGGCGGCGCCCGGCCAGGGCGGCGCGATAGCCCGCGGAGAGCTCTCGCGCGAACACATCCATCGACCACCCATCGCTCATGATGTGGTGCATCGTGGCGAGGAGGACGTGTTGCTCGGCACCGAAGCGCAGGAGGCGGCAGCGCCAGAGGGGCCCGTGCTCGAGGTCGAAGTGGCGGTGGGCCTCCTCGGCGGTGAGCCGGTCCGCCTCGAGCTCGCGCGCGGCGGCATCGAGCGGCTCGAGATCCGTGGCCTCGAACGGGACGCTCAGACGGGGCGCCACGCTCTGCCACGCGCGTCCGTCACGGCCGACCAGCGACGTGCGCAGGATCTCGTGCCGCTCGGTGAGCCACTCGAGCGCGTGGGCCAGCGCGCCCGCGTCGAGGGGGCCGGTGATGCGCCAGCCGGTCGCAATGTTGTAGTCGGAGCGCCCGGGATCCAGCTGATCGAGGAACCAGAGCCGCTCCTGGGCGAACGAGGCCGGGAAGAGATCGCCCGTCCCGGAGCGAGGCAAGCGGGGGATGGGGGCGACGGCGGGCCGCAGCGTCACGTCGCGCGGCGCGCTCTCGATCGCGTGGGCGAGCCCGGCGACGGTGGGGCGCTCGATGAAAGCGGGCAGCGAGATATCGACGTCCCACGCCGTGCGGACGCGGGCAAGCACGAGGGCAGCGAGCAGCGAGTTGCCTCCGAGATCGAAGAAGTCGTCCTCGACCCCCACGTCGTCGACGCCGAGCACGGCGGCCCACACCCGGGCGATCTCGTTTTCCCGGGGCGTCCGGGGGGCCAGCCGCGTCGTCGGGCCGGACTCGGCGCGGCCCGCGAGAGGTAGAGGCAGGGCGCGGCGGTCGATCTTGCCATTGCCGTCCACGGGTAGGCGATCGAGGACGATCAAGGCGGAGGGCACCATCACGTCGGGGAGCCGTGGCGCGAGGGCGCGTCGGAGCTCGCTCGCGTTGAGGGTCCGGGTAAGCTGCGGGACCAGGTAGGCGACGAGCCGCGCCGCGCCCGGCTCGTCCTCGCGTACGAGCACGACCGCCTCGGCTACCCCGGAAAGGGCGAGCAGCGCGGCCTCCACCTCCGCGACCTCGACCCGTTGCCCGCGCACCTTGCTATGCCCGTCGCGCCGACCGAGCATCTCGAGCATCCCGTCCGCGCGGAGACGGCCGAGATCGCCGGTCCGATACAGGCGCGTGTCCGGCCGGCCGGGCTCCGCGACGAAGCGTGCCGCGGTGAGCGCGGGTTGCTTCCAGTAGCCCATGGCGAGGTACGCGCTGCGCACTGCGATCTCGCCCGTCTCGCCGGCCGCGACCGGGCGGCCGCCCTCGTCGAGCAGCACGACCTCCATGTCCTCCACCGGAGCGCCGATCGGCACCACGCCCTCGGGAACGGGCTCGCGCGCGGCAAAGAAGAACTGGCGCACGAGGCCGCACTCCGTCGCCCCGAGCCCGTTGACGAGCACGCAGTCAGGCCCGAAGCGCTCACGGAACAAGGCGAGGTCGCTCGGGGTCGCGCGATCGCCCTCGAGTCGGACCACGCGGAGGGCAGGCAGAGGGCGCCCGGAGCCGGCCGCCAGGCGGAAGAGCGCGGGCACCGAGTGATAGATGGTGATGGCCTCGGCGGCGAGCCATTCGGCGATGCGCTGCCCGCCGTCGCGCGCCACGTCGAAGGGGAAGACGGCGGCGCCGTTCAGCAGGGCGCCGAACAAGCTCGAGACCGCCCCGCTGAAGGTCGGCCCCTGCAGCAGCGTGAGGCGATCGTCCGCGCAGAGGTGCAGCGTGTTCGTGTAGCGCATGATGTTGTGCAGCACGTTGCGATGCGTGTCGACCACGCCCTTGGGCCGGCCGGTCGAGCCGGAGGTGTAGAAAATGTACGCGCCCGCGTCCGGCGCGACGTCCACCGTCGGAGGCGTGTCGGCGCCGAGCGCGCCGCGGGCGTCGAGCGCCAGCACCTCCGCCCGGGGCGCCGCCCGGCGCGCGAGGTCCGCGTGCGCGGCCAGCGTCAGCACGAGCCGCGCCTCCGCATCACCGATGGCGTCGGCGAGCCGCGCCTCGGGGTGCGTGGGATCCAGCGGCACGTAGATCGCGCCTGCCTTGAGCGCGCCGAGCACCGCGGTGACCTGACCCACGCTCTGCGGCAGGAGCAAGACCACCGGCTCGTTGCCCCCGCCGAGCCGGTCGAGCACGGCGTGCGCGACGCGGTTGGCGGCCTGATCGAGGGCCTCATAGGTCAGTCGCTCCGCGCCCATCGTCAGGGCGAGGCGGCCGGGGTGGCGGGCGACCTGCTCGGCGAATCGCGCCGTGAGCGAGCCCTCGAGAGCCGCCCGCGGGAACGGAACGAACGGGTTGGTCGGTCTCCCGTCGGGGCCGGGGCAGGATCGTGGCGATGCCGTCATAGGTCAACCGTGGTGGCGACTATCTAATGAAATCGGCATGCCAAGGTCAACCCGCAGGCAAACGGCGAGAATCCATCGCATTTTCGCCCATGTAGGTCTTGCGCTGTGAAGACTGTCAAGCGTGCCGACAGCGAGGCTTGCCGGGCGCCGGGCGCAGAGCTAGAGTGCCGAGTGGATGCGGCGCGTCGTCCTTGTGTCACTGCTCCTGCTCGGTGCCGGGTTCCTGCGAGAGCGGGCGGGCCGGAGGCGGGCGGAGCGATCCCTCGGCGAGCGGCTTCGCTTCGAAACCTTGCTCACAGATCACACCGCCACGTTCAGCCGTGTCTCCGCCGCCGACGTGGATCGTGAGATCGAGAGGGCGCTGCGCCACATCGCCGACTTCCTCGGGGTCGACTGGGGTAGCTTCGCCGAGTACTCGACGGACGAGCGAACCGCCCGGATCACCCACGCGTGGGTCGCCGAGGGCGTGGATCGTCAACCGTCGAGCCTCGGGTTCGAGGAGCTGCCCTGGATCCTGGGGCGCCTTCAGCGGGGCGAGGTGGTGCGATTCTCCCGCCTCGACGAGCTCCCGGACGGCCCGGCGGCTGTGGATCGGCGCACGCTCCGCGCGCTCGGCATCATGTCCCATGTCGCGGTGCCGCTGATCGTCGAGGGCGTCGTGATGGGCGCCGTGGCGTTCAGCACACTGCGGCGCGAGCGAGCCTGGCGAGATGACTTCGTCCAGCGGCTCCGCTTGCTCGGCGAGGTGTTCGTCAATGCCCTGTCGCGCCGCCGTGGAGAGATGGAAGGGCAGCGTCTCCGCGGGGAGCTCGCCCATACCGGGCGCGTCGCGACGGTCGGGGCCCTGACCACCACGCTCGCCCACGAGCTCAATCAGCCCCTGACCGCCATCCTGAGCAATGCGGAGGCCGCCGAGCAGCTCCTCGAGGGCCCGGCGCCTCGGCTCGAGGGGCTTCGCGAGATCCTGCAGGACATCGTCAAGGACGACCGGCGCGCGGTCGAGGTGATCCGCCGTCTGCGCGGGCTTCTTGCGAAGGGCACGGTGGAACCTGCCGCGCTCGACGTCAACGAGATCGTCGCGGAGGTCGCACGGCTCGTGAGTGCCGATGCGGCGGTCCGCGACGTGTCGGTGCGCCTCGATCTGGCGCCCGACTTGCCGCCCGTCTGGGGGGATCGCGTTCAGCTCCAGCAGGTGGTCCTGAACCTGCTCTTGAATGCGCTGGACGCGATGGCTGACGCGGATCGAGGCGGCCGGCGACTCCTCCTCGAGACCGCCCGCGGGGGGCCGCGGAGCGTGCGGATCGCGGTACGGGACTCGGGGACCGGCCTCGACGCGGCGACTCTCGGCCAGATCTTCGAGGCCTTCTATTCCACGAAGTCGACCGGCATGGGCATGGGGCTCACGATCGCGCGCCAGATCGTCGAGGCGCACGGCGGTCGCCTGGAGGCGGGGAACAACGCGGAAGGTGGCGCGACCTTCTCCTTCACCCTGCCCACTGGAGGCGCACGATGACGAGCGTGTCTCCCGCCTCGATGGTGTTCGTCGTCGATGACGACGCCTCGGTGCGCAAGAGCCTGACGAGGCTCCTCACGGGCGCGGGCTTCGAGGTCGAGCCGTTCGCCTCCGTCCAGGCCTTCCTCGCGCGCCGTCGCCACGATGGCCCGTGCTGCCTCGTGCTCGACGTGCGCATGCCCGGCTTGACCGGGCTCGACCTCCAGGAGGCGCTCACCGCGGCGGGCCGGCTCTTGTCCATCGTCTTCATCACCGGCTTCGTCGACGTGCGCGAGAGCGTGAAGGCGATGAAAGGCGGCGCCGTCGACTTTCTGACGAAGCCCGTCGCGGCCACCGAGCTGGTGGCGGCGATCCGACGCGGGATCGCCCGGGGGGTCCGCGAGGAGAAGGAGCAAGCCCGCCGGGCGGAGATCCGGGATCGCGTGAAGGCCCTCACCCCACGCGAGGCCGAAGTGTTCGCGCGGGTCGTGACGGGGATGCTGAACAAGCAGATCGCCCGCGAGCTGGGCGTCGTCGAGAAGACCGTGAAGGTGCATCGCGCGCAGGTGATGGTCAAGATGCAGGCGGGATCCCTGGCCGAGCTCGTCCAGCTGGCCGGTGAGGCGGGGGTGCTCGCCGCGATCCCCTGACGGGGTCGGGACCGCCCGTGACCAAAGTCCCCGTGACCAAGGTCCAATGTCGCTCGCGCCACGCTCCTGTAGCATCAGATCAGTGTCTGGCGTCGGCTTCCCATCCAGCCTCTGCGCGGTACCGCTCGTCTCGATCGTCGATGACGACCCTTCCGTGCGCCGCGCGCTCCAGCGCCTGATCGAGGCCGCGGGCTACGCCGTGGAGACCTTCGCGTCGGGGGAGGACTTCCTCGATGCCACGCCCTGGGGCCGCAGCGCGTGCCTGATCATCGACATCCACATGGTGGGCATGACGGGGCTCGAGCTGCAGGAGCGGCTGATGGCGCGGGGCAGCGCGGCGCCCGTCATCTTCATCACCGCGATCGACGACGCTCCGACACGCGAGCGGGTCGGGCTGTCCGGCGCCGCCGCATACCTGCCGAAGCCGTTCGACCGGAAGACGCTCCTCGGAGCCATCCAGGGAGCAATCGCGTCGCACGACTGAAGAAGCCGTGCGGAGGGGGCGAGCGGGGAGGGGAACGGCCAGTAGGGCCGTTCCCCTGAGGTGGTCGGCTCCAGCCTAGAAGTCGCCGCCCCCGTACGGCATGGACGGCGCGGCCGCCTTTTCCTCGCGCGCGTCGGTGATCAGAGCCTCGGTGGTCAGGAGCAGGGACGCAATCGACGCGGCATTCTGCAGGGCCACGCGCTCGACCTTGGTGGGATCGATGATCCCGGCCTTGATCATGTCGACATACTCGTTGGTCTCGGCGTTGAAGCCGAAGGCGGTCTCCTTGGAGCCCTTGACCTTCTCGACGACGACCGACCCTTCGAGGCCGGCGTTCTGGACGATCTGCCGGATTGGCTCCTCGAGGGCGCGCAGGACGATGCGGGCCCCGGTGGCTTCGTCGCCCGAGAGCTTGAGGCCGTCGAGACCCTTCGCGGCCCGGAGCAGCGCGACGCCTCCGCCGGGCACGATACCTTCCTCGACCGCCGCCCGCGTCGCGTTGAGGGCGTCCTCGACGCGCGCCTTCCGCTCCTTCATCTCGGTTTCCGTGGCCGCCCCTACCTTGACGATGGCGACGCCGCCCGCCAGCTTCGCGAGTCGCTCCTGGAGCTTCTCGCGGTCGTAGTCCGAGGTGGTCTCCTCGATCTGCGCCCGGATCTGCTTGATGCGACCCTCGATCGCCCCGGTCTTGCCGCCTCCGTCGATCACCGTCGCCTTGTCCTTGTCGACGACCACCTTCTTGGCCCGCCCCAGGTCATCGAGCTTGAGGTTCTCGAGCTTGATCCCGAGGTCCTCGGTGATCGCTTTTCCGCCCGTCACGGTGGCGAGGTCTTCGAGCATGGCCTTCCGGCGGTCGCCGAAGCCGGGCGCCTTGACCGCGCAGCAGGCGAGCGTGCCGCGCAGCTTGTTCACCACCAGGGTGGCCAGGGCCTCGCCCTCGACGTCCTCGGCGATGATGAGGAAGGGCTTGCCCGCGTGCGCCACCTGCTCGAGCAGGGGCAGCATCTCCTTCATGACGCTGAGCTTTTTCTCGTGGATGAGGATGAGGCAGTCTTCGAGAACCGCCTCCATGCGGTCCGGATCGGTCACGAAGTAGGGGGAGAGGTAGCCCCGATCGAACTGCATCCCCTCGACGACCTCGAGGGTGGTGTCCATCGCCTTGGCCTCCTCCACCGTGATGACGCCATCCTTGCCGACCTTTTCCATGGCCTCGGCGATGAGGTTTCCGATGGTCTTGTCATTGTTGGAGGCGATGGTGGCGACCTGCGCGATCTCCTTTTTGTCCTTCGTGGACTTCGACATCTTCTTCAGCTCCTCCACCACGCTCTCCACCGCCTGATCGATCCCGCGCTGGAGGGCCATGGGGTTGGCCCCCGCGGTGACGTTCCTCAGGCCCGCGCGGAAGATCGCCTGGGCGAGCACGGTCGCGGTGGTGGTTCCGTCACCCGCGATGTCGGAGGTCTTGGAGGCGACCTCCTTGATCATCTGGGCACCCATGTTCTCGGCGTTGTCCCCGAGCTCGATCTCCTTGGCGACGGTGACGCCGTCCTTGGTGATCGTGGGGCTGCCGAACTTCTTGTCGATCACGACGTTGCGGCCCTTGGGGCCCAGCGTGACGCTCACCGTCCGGGCGATGGTGTTGACGCCGCGCAGGAGCGCGGCGCGAGCTTCCTCATTGAAGACGAGCTGCTTGGGCATTTCGATGTTCCTCCCGCATTCGGTAGGGGTCCGTCATCAGCGGCCGGGCCGCCGCCTCACGAAGAAAGGACGCCGAGGAGGTCCTCCTCCTTCATGACGAGGTACTCTTCGCCGTCCAGGCTGATCTCGCTGCCGGAATACCTCGCGAAGAGCACGCGATCACCCGCCTTGACGTCGAGCGGGGTCTTCTTGCCGTCCTCGGCGACCTTGCCCTTGCCGACGGCGACGATCTTGCCCTCTTGCGGCTTCTCCTTGGCGCTGTCGGGGATGATGATGCCGCGACGGACCGTCTCCTCCTCGACGCGCTTGAGCAGGACTCGGTCGTGGAGTGGGCGGAGCATGGTCTTCCTTGTCGGAGTCATGGCGTGAGTGCCTCCCTCTTCCAGGTGTGAGTGAGCCAGGCGTCGGAGCATGCCAGCGGTCAGACATGCCGATGAGCGAGATGCACTGATCACGTTAGCAGCCGCGGTGGTCCGGCGGCAACTGGACCAAGGTCCAATACCCTCGCCGCGAGTCGCCCCTTAACATGGGAGCTAGACAGGGACCGAGCTGCTCCGCACGGAGGAGGACAATCATGGACCAATCGAAGCGACCCCCGACGTTCAAAGAGAGGTGGGCGGCTTCCCGCCCGACGAAGACACTCGTGTTCTGGTCATGGGTGGGGATCGGCATCCTGACCATGATCGTCGGGTTCAGCTGGGGCGGGTGGGTCACCGGCAGCACCGCGCGGGCGATGGCCGAGGCGCGCGGTGAGGATGCCGTCGTCAAGCGGCTGGCGCCCATGTGCGCGCTTCGGTTCGAGAACGCGTCCGACAAGGAGCAAAGGCTCAAGGAGCTCAAGGACGCGGGGGCCTGGGACCGGGCGGAGTATGTGATGAAGCAGGGATGGGCAACGCTGCCCGGCGACAAGGAGCCGGAGCGGAAGGTCGCCGACGAGTGCGCGAAGCTGCTGGTGGCGGACGCGAAGTAGCTTCGGACGATCCGGAGGTTTCAGATGGCACTCAAACTCTTCGTCCGCGGGCTTGTGTCCACTTCTGACGAGCGGCTGCGGGAGTGGCGGGAGACGGTGGTAGACCGACGGCGCCAGTGCAGGTTGTAGCCATCGCGACCCCCGGAAGCCGGGACTGGCGCTGGCGGATCGTGGACTACTCCGGCGGCACGATGGAGGAGTCACGCGAGACGTTCGCCTCGATAGCGACGGCCCTGGCCTCGGGGGCCAAGAGGCTCACCGACATGAACGCGCTCGCGCGCACGGCGGTCGTCCCGCCCTTCCGGCCGAGGCCCCGGTGAGGGAGCCGGAGAGAAAAAGCACCAGAGAAGGCGTGTAAGCCGGGTCCTGTGAGCCGAGCTTGCGCCCGGCCCGATGGTCATTTCTCTAGGACGCCGGTTACCCGGCGCCTCAAGCGGCCGTACCCGAGAGCGCCACGCGGGCCGCGCTTCACCCGCGCGCCGGGCTTGAGACCCGACGCCGGGATCGCTCTCCTATTTGACCTTGCTCCGGGTGGGGTTTACCGAGCCGGCGCGGTCACCCGCGCCGCTGGTGAGCTCTTACCTCACCGTTTCACCCTTACCGCACGGCGAGGCCGCGCGGCGGTTTGCTTTCTGTGGCACTGGTCCGTGGGGTCGCCCCCCCTGGCCGTTAGCCAGCACCCTGCCCTGTGGAGCCCGGACTTTCCTCCCGCGCGAGTTGCCCCGCGCCGGCGACCATCCGGCCTTCTCTGGTGCCAGTCAAAGAGCGTGTAGAAATCGTGAGAAAGTATAGCACCGTGAGAGAGCCGCTGATCGCGATGGTCATCGTGGTGATGGCGCTCGTAGCGGTGTACCTCTACCTGCAGCTCCTCATGTGGAGCCTTGCTCGGCTCTCCGGCTGGAGGAGGCTCACCGCGCGCTACCCTGGGACGACCGCCGCCCCCGCCCCGCGCCCGCGGTTCGGCTATGCAGTGTTCCGCGGCTGGATCGGCTACAACGGCGGCCTGGTGCTCACCGCCGACGCGCGCGGGCTCTACGTCTCGGCGATGCCGATCGTGCTGGCGCCCTGGCACCCACCCATCTTCATCCCGTGGGGAGAAATTACCGAGATCCGGCTCCGGCGGATTCTCTGGAGCGGATGCTTCGGGATCCGGACGCGGGGCGCGCCCGAGATCGACTTCGCGCTACGCCGGCGCACGTTCGAGCTGGTGCGCGCGGACGCGCAGCGAGCGCACGTGCCCGTGATCGATGGCTGACGGCGCGGAACACCCGGCGCCGCGGCCATGCCGCTCGGTTGTGCGATCGTCGCCCGCCACATATAGTCGGAACATGACGGCGCTCGGACGCGAGCCCTAGGTCGCGATGGATCAGCGGACCCGCCACCGAGTCCTGCAGAAAGTCCTGTGGTCGAGATTCGGGCTGTCCGCCGTTCGCGCGTACCTGGGATTCTCTCGCCGCTGGGAGTACGTCGTGATGAATCGCTCGCTGCTCGGCGAATGCAACGGCGAGCACTGGCTACTGTCGCTGCTCCCTCCCGCGCCCTTCATCATGGATGTCGGCTTCAACCGGGGGGACTTTTCCCGGGAAGCACTGCGACTGCGCCCGCAGGCGCGGATCGTCGGGTTCGAACCGGCGGCGTCCATGCAGCGCGTCTTCGCGAGCGGGTTCGCCGACGAGCCTCGCGTCGAGCTGCTCCCGTTCGCGGTGGGGAACACGCGAGGGGAAGCCGAGTTCCACGACTCGGCCGACGGCAACAGCAGCCTGGTCGATGAGGCGCCGGCGGCGGCGCATACCTACCGGGTGCAGATGGTGACGCTCGACGATCTTGCGTGCGACCGCGGGTGGTCCGGCATCGACCTGCTGAAGATCGACGCCGAGGGGTACGATCTTCACGTCCTCGAGGGCGCGGAACGGCTCCTCGAGAGACAAGCCATCGCCATCTTCTCGTTCGAGTACAACGCCCCGTGGATCGCGTCGCGCCGATTTCTCAAGGACGCGTGCACATATCTGGAAGACAAGCCCTACCGGCTGTTCCGGCTCTTCAATGGGTTTCTGTCCCCCCTCCAGTACAGTCACCGGGCGGAGCGGCACGACCTGGGGTGTATCTATATCGGGGTCAGCACGAAGCGGCTCGACGAAGGGAATATCCCGATCCGGGCCTTCCCCGGCTGAGTCAGCGGGCAGGCGGGGATGCGACCGTCTGGGTGCGGCGGATGGCCTCGACGGCGAGCCGGTCGGCCCGGTCGTTCAGCGGGTGCCCGGAGTGGCCCGCCACCTTGTGCCAGGCGACATCACGCGACTCCACTTCCGTGAGCAGAGCCTCCCAGAGGTCTCGGTTCTCCACCGGCTTCTTCTGGCTGTTCTTCCAGCCGTTCATGCGCCAGCGCTCGTACCACTTGTCGCGGAACCCGTTGATCACGTACGCGCTGTCCGAGTAGACGTCCGCGGCGCGGCCGGGCGCGAGGGCGCGGAGACCCTGGAGCACACCGGTCATCTCCATGCGCTGATTGGTGGTCCAGGATTCGCCGCCCGAGATCTCCTGTTCGATGTCACCGTCGATGAGGATGGCCGCCCAGCCACCGGGACCGGGATTCCCGCTGCACGCGCCGTCGGTGTAGATGGCGACACGGGGTGCGGACGGCGCCCCGGGCGGCGCGCTCGGGCCCCCTCCCGCCGCGGGGGAGGGGCGGCGCGGCATCAAGCCTGCCAGTAGAGGTAGCGCCCGCAAGATTCGCAGGCGAGGAGCGCGTTCTGTGCGCGGAGCTCCTGGAGCCGCTGAGGTGTGACGGTCATGCGGCAGGCGCCGCAGAGATTGGGCTTGATCACGGGCACGATGGCCAGTCCGGCGCGCGCCCGGAGCAGGCGGTCGTAGTCGGCGAGGACGTTGGCGGGGAGCCCGCGGGCGACCGACGCGCGCTCGCCCTTCACCCCACCCAGCTCCGTCTCCACCGCGGCGAGCCGCTCGCGTAACTGCTTCTCCGCGGTGGCGCCCTCGGACTCGGCGGCCTTGAGCCCGCCCTCGGCATCCTTGATCTCGGCGGCGAGGCGCTCCTGACGCTCCATCAGCGTGAGGATCTCCTCCTCGATCTTGGACTTCTGCTGCTTGACCTCCTCGATCTCGGCGAGCACCGCGGAGTATTCCTTGTTCGTTTTGACCTGGTAGAGCTGGCCCTCGAACTTCTGTCGCTTGACTTGATTGTCCTCGAGGTCTTTCTCCCGCGCCCGCGTCTCCTTGCGGGCGGTGTCCAGACCCGCCTTGGCCGCGTCCACCGTCTTCTTCGCCTCGGCGGTGCGGGCCCGCACCGCCTCGATCTCCTTCGGGAGCTTCACCGCCTCGCCCTCGAGCCCCGCGATGCGGGTGTCGAAGGTCTGGAGGTCAATGAGGGTCTTCAGCTGGCCGTCCACGTCACCTCTCCGGAGTTGGTGGGCCCACTTGGACTCGAACCAAGACCTGACCGGTTATGAGCCGGGAGCTCTGCCAATTGAGCTATGGGCCCGGGCGTGATGGATGCCCTCACGATTCGAGGAAGCTCCGGAGCTTCTTGGATCGCGACGGATGCCGGAGCTTGCGGAGGGCCTTGGCCTCGATTTGACGGATGCGCTCGCGGGTGACCGCGAAGTCCTGGCCGACTTCCTCGAGGGTGTGCTCGCACCCGTCCGACAGCCCGAAGCGCAAGCGGAGCACCTTCTCCTCGCGGGGCGTCAGCGAGTTCAGCACCTTGTTGGTCTGCTCGCGTAGCGAGAGGCCGATCATCGAGTCCACCGGGGAGCCCACCTGCTTGTCCTCGATGAAGTCGCCCAGGTGGCTGTCCTCCTCCTCGCCGATGGGCGTCTCGAGCGAGATGGGCTCCTGGGCGATCTTGAGCACCTTGCGCACCTTGTCGACCGGGACCTCCATCTTGACCGCGATCTCCTCGGGCGTGGGCTCACGGCCGAGCTCTTGAACGAGCTGCCGGGACGTTCGGATGAGCTTGTTGATGGTCTCGATCATGTGCACCGGGATGCGGATAGTGCGGGCCTGGTCGGCGATGGCGCGGGTGATGGCCTGCCGGATCCACCACGTGGCGTACGTGGAGAACTTGTAGCCGCGACGGTACTCGAACTTGTCCACCGCCTTCATGAGGCCGATGTTCCCCTCCTGGATGAGGTCGAGGAACTGGAGCCCGCGGTTCGTGTACTTCTTCGCGATCGAGATGACGAGGCGGAGGTTGGCCTCCACCATCTCCTTCTTGGCCCGGGCGGCCTTGGCCTCGCCGCCCTTGATGAGGGAAACGATCTTCTTCAGATCCTCCGCGCGGCACTGCGCGCTCTCCTCCGCGCGCTTGATCTTCTGCTGGGCCACCCAGACCAGGCGGTCCTTGATCGAGGGGTGCCGCGCCGCCGCCTTCTGGTAGAGGTCGCGGTCCCCGTCGTCGCGCTCGTCGTCGCCGAGCGAGGCTAAAAACGCGTCCACCGCGGCGGGGGCGGGGCGCCGGCCGTCGGACCAGAGCGAGATCTCGCGCTCGGACTTGTGGATCTTGTCCACGAGCTTCTTGAGGTCCTGGCCCCAGGCGTCGAGGAGCGAGGGCTGGAGGGTGAGGCTGCGGAGCGTGCCGAGCACGCGGGCCTGCTTAGCCTGCGCCTGCTGCTCGAGCTTCTTCCACGGCGGCTCGCCCTTCGCGCGCTTCTTGCCGGCGGCGCGGGCGCGGAGCTTCTTGACCTGCTCGACGAGCTTGTCGCGCTCGCGGAGCATGCGGTCCACGTTGCCGAGCTCGCGGATGACGGTCTTCCGGAGGTCCTCCTCCTTCTCCTCGGTGAACTCCTCCTCCGGATAGTCCACGACGTCCTTGATCGGCACCACGTCCTTCTTCAGCTCGTCGCGGAGGTGCTGGATCTTCTCGAGGGCCAGGTTGGTGGCGAGGATGGCGCGGGTGACCTCGTCCTTGCCTTCCTCGATGCGCTTGGCCAGCGTGATCTCGCCCTCGCGGGTCAGGAGGGAGACGCGGCCCATCTCGCGCAGGTACAGGCGCACCGGGTCTTCGGTGCGGCCGACCGGGCCGGGGGAGAGGTCGATGGGCGCTTCGGCGGGCTCGTCGTCGTCGGCGTCCGCCTGCGTCTCGATCTCGGAGGGAAGCCGGCTGCCGCTGCTCTTCGCGGTGTCCACCACCTCGATGTCCATCGCGCCGAACATCATCATGATGTCGTCGAGCTGATCGAGGGAGACGATGTCCTGGGGCAGGGCATCGTTCACCTCGTCGTAGGTGAGGAAGCCCTTCTGCTTGCCCATCGCGATCAGCTTGTCGAGCTCCTCCAGCTTCGGTTCGTCAGCCATGCTTGGTGCGTCTCCTCGATGAGGTTTAGGGTCGGGGGCCCGGGCCCGACCCGGGATCTCCCGCCGCACGGGGCGCGGTGAGCTCTCTCACCGCCTCGGCGGCTTGGTGCACGGACTTGTACTGGTCGTCGCTGCTGGGGCCGCCCGCCGCCTGGGTCTCGGCGACGGATTGGGTGGCGCGGCGCAGCTCGCGCTTGCGCTGGCGGGCCTCGAAGCGGCGGCCGAAGTCGCGGATCTGCTGGGCGACGTCGGGCAGGTCGTGCTCTTCCACGAGCAGGCTCGCGAGCAGCGCGCGCTCGGGGTCCCCGGGCAGCTCGTCCATGAGCTCCTCGGCGGGGCGGTCGGGCGCGCTCCTGAGCGCGCCCAGCAGGGCCCGCAGCCCGGGATGGGCGATGTCGCCGTCCTCGACAACGGGGAGGATGGCCGCCCGCGCCTCGTCGACGCGCAGGAGAAGCAGGAAGAGGTCGCGCTCCACGAGGCTGGGCGCGGGCCAGCCGGCGCTCTCGGGCGCCGCCGCGGCCTCGACGCCGGGGCGCGGGAAGCGGGACTGGGTGAGGCGGGCCCGCTGGAGCTGCTGGGCCTCGATCCAGAGCTGGGTCGCGTCCACCCGCAGCTCGCGGGCGGCCTGCGCAGCGAGGGTGGTGGCTTCCTCCGCATTGGGGACCTTGGAGAGGATGAGGGCCACCCGGGCGTGCGCGGTCGCCCGTCCGCGCGCCGTCGAGAGGTCCTCCTCGGAGAGGGCCTGCTGCATGACGAAAGACAGGATACTCCGGGCCGCGTCGAGGCGCGACAGGAAGGCTGGGCCTCCCTCGGCCCGAAGAAAGCTGTCCGGATCATGTCCCGGGGGCAGCACGGCGACCTTGACCGGGAAGTAGCCGGAGCGCTGGAAGCCTCCCGTGCGCGACACCGTCCAGGCCAGGCCCTGCACGTCCATGGTGTCGGACGTCATCTCCTCGAGCCGGGCTGACGCCCTCTGCCCGGCCGCGTCCGCGTCGAACACCGCCACGATCTCCTCGGCGTTGCGCTGGAGCAGGCCCAGCTGAGCGGCGGTGAACGCGGTGCCGAGCGCGGCGACCGTCTCGGTGAAGCCGTGCTGGTGGGCCATCAGGCAATCGAGGTAGCCCTCGACCACGATGGCCCGGTTGCGCTCGCGGATGCTCGGCTTGGCGAGTTCCAGCGCGTAGAGGAGCTGCCCCTTGGAATAGAGAGGGGTCTCCGGTGAATTGATGTACTTGACCTCGTCCGGGCCCAGCGCGCGACCGCCGAAGGCCACCACGCGCCCCTGCGCGTCCCGGATCGAGAACATGAGCCGGCCGCGGAAGCGGTCGTAGAACCCGGTGGCGTTCTGGCGGGGGAGGATGAGTCCGGCCTGCGAGAGCATCTCCTCGCCGATGCCCTGACGGCGCATGAAGCCAAGCAAGTTGTCCCAGCCCTCGGGCGCGTAGCCCAGCCCGAAGCGCCGCGCCACGTCGTCATCCACCCCGCGGCCGGCGAGATAGCGTCGGGCCTTCTCGGCGCCCGGATCGCCGGGAGCCCAGAGGGCGTCCACGAAGAACTGGCCGGCGCGGGCCATGACGGCGCGAAGCCCGTCGAGCCGGCTCTCCTGCGCGCGCTCGGCGCGCTCGGTGGGGAGCGCGACACCCGTGCGTTCGGCGAGCGCGCGGACCGCCTCGGGGAAATCGAGGCGTTCCTGCTTGCGGAGGAAGCTGAAGGCGTCCCCGCCCGCCTTGCACCCGAAGCAGTGGAAGATGCCCTTCTTGGGATTGACCGTGAAGGACGGCGTCTTCTCGGTGTGGAAGGGACAGAGGCCCTTCCAGTTCTCGCCGGCGCGCTTGAGCTTCACCCATTGGCCGACCAGCTCGACGATGTCCACCCGGGAGCGGATC
Source organism: Candidatus Methylomirabilota bacterium (assembly GCA_035764725.1). Classification (NCBI taxonomy): domain Bacteria; phylum Methylomirabilota (SeqCode); species Candidatus Methylomirabilota bacterium. Next base: position 69,423 of record DASTYT010000006.1, read on the forward strand.
TCCTCGAGGAGGTCGGGGGTGAAGCCGGCCATCACGCCGTCCTCAGCTGAGCCACGGTGGCACCCTCGCCACCCTCGTGGAGTGCTCCGGCGCGATGCTCGGCGACGAGCGGATGTCCGGCGAGCAGCTCATGCACCGCGCGGCGCAGCGTGCCCGTACCCTTGCCGTGAATGATGCGGACGGAGGGGAGGCCGGCGAGGAACGCGTCGTCCAGGTACTTCTCGAGCGCCTCGCGCGCCTCGTCGGCGGTGCGTCCGATGAGATGAAGCTCGGGGCCGACGGCACGCCTTTGGGTCGAGATGCTGCCGCCCCGCGCCCTGCCTTCTCCCTTCGCGGGAGAGGGTTGAGATGCGGCGGTCTCGCCGCGACCGATCACGCGCAGCGCGCGCGCGGGAACCTTCACGGTCACGGCGCCGGCCCGCACCGTCGCCTGGCCGCCGCCCGTCTCCACCACCTCACCGGTGAGGCCGAGATGCGCGATCGTCACCCGGTCGCCCGCCGCGGCCTCGCGCCCGCCCGCGTCCGGCTCGCCCTCGGGCACTGGCTCGGCGGCCCGCTGCCCCACCTCGCGGAGGCGGCCTCGGCTGGCCTCCAGGCTCTTGCGTGTGCGCTCGCCGCGCTTGAGGGTGTCCCACTCCGCGTTGACGGCACGGCGTACGTCGGCGACAAGCTTCTGCGCCTCCGCCCGGGCGCGGGCGACGGTGTCGCGCGCGGTGTCGCGGGCCGCGTCGGCCTCGGCCTGGGCGCGGCGGAGCAGGGCCGCGCTGTCCAGCTCGCGCTTCTCGATGAGGCCAGTGCGCTCGGCGTCCTGGCGGTCGCGCGCGTCGAGGCGGGCGATGAGCTCTTGGAGGGCGCGCTGCTGCGTGGAGCGGTGCCCGCGGGCGCGCTCGATGAGCGCGGGCGGCAGCCCGAGCCGGGCGCCGATGGCGAGCGCGTAGCTCTGTCCCGGCCGGTCGTAGACGAGCCGGAAGGTGGGCTCGAGCCGCTCGGCGTCGAACTCCACCGAGGCGTTGCGGGCGCGCGCGTGGGTGGCCGCGAAGCCCTTCAGCGGCTCGAGGTGGGTGGAGGCGACGCAGAGGCAGCCACGCGCGGCCAGCTCCTCGAGGACGGCCTGGGCCAGGGCGGCGCCGTCGTCGGGGTCGGTTCCCGCGCCGAGCTCGTCGAGGAGCACGAGCGAGTCCGCGTCGACCTGCTCGAGCACCTCACGCAGCGCCTTCACGAACGCGGAGAACGTGGAGAGGTTCTCGGCCACGCTCTGGTCGTCGCCGATGATCGCGAAGAGCCGCGAGAGCCGCGGCAGCCGCGCGCCCTCGCCCGCGGGCACGTGCAGGCCCGCCTGCGCCATCATGGCGAAGAGGCCCAGCGTCTTGAGGGCCACCGTCTTGCCGCCCGCGTTGGGGCCGGTAATGACGAGCAGCGGCCGCTCGGCGGCGAGGAGGAGATCGACCGGGACCACGGTGCGCCCGGGCAGCTTCCAGCCCTGGGCGAGGAGCAGGGGATGGCGCGCGCCACGCACGTCCACGACCCGCGCCTCGCCGACCGCGGGCTCGGTGG
>DASTYT010000007.1 GCA_035764725.1 Candidatus Methylomirabilota bacterium
GGGAAGAAGCGCGACAAAGACCGCAAGCGCAACCATCGCCGGCGTCAGACTCATCTGATCACTCGCTCCACGTGCAGGAGCCGTGATCTGCCCACGCGCGTGTTAGACGGCGGCGCCACTCGGCAACCATCGTGCGGCCGCATCGGCGCTGTCATCGGGCCGAGTGTTGAAGGCAATCGCCGCGCCCGGGGCGGCCTTGCGAACGGCGTTGATGACAACCTCGAAGATTGGCAGAAGACGGGGCGGCAGCCGGACGCCAGCGCCGATTACGACGCAGTCATACTTTGCCGAGGCGAGCTGCCGCTCCACCGTCGACCCAGCGGTCTCATCGGGCCTGATGAAGCTGACGTCCGCCGCCCATCCGCGCGAGGCAAACTGCCTCATCGCAACCTCGATGCCGGCATGAATCTTCTCGACGGTCATGCCTGGCGGTAGTGCAGGGTCGGCAAAATCTACGGTTTCCGGGTCGTAGCCCAGTAGAAGCACCCGCGTCATCGACCTCTCCTCCCTTGAAGCGTGATGTTGGGCAGCGCGGCGACTCACTCCAATGCTTCATCTGCCCGCGCCGGTACCGATTGCAATCACCTCGAACAGTGCCCCGTCCGCCCGCGGTGCTGTCACCTCGCCGATGACCGCCGCGTGGGACGCTCCCCCCGCCCGCAGCGCGCCTAGCGCGGCGTCGACCCGCTCCGGCGGCACCGCGAAGAGGAGGCCGCCGGAAGTCTGCGGGTCGAAGAGGATGTCGAGCGCGGGGTGGCGCTGCGCGGCCTCGGTGACACGGAGCGCGCGGCGCGCCTTGGCGTTCTCCGGATGGAAGGTGCTCCGGTTCCCGCGCGCGAGCAGATCGCCGGCGCCAGGCAGGAGCGGCAGCGCGTCGAGATCGATCACCGCCGAGCACTTGCTGGCCCGCAGCATCTCACCCAGGTGGCCCGCCAAGCCGAAGCCGCTGATGTCGGTGCAGGCAGTCGCGCGCTGCTCGCGGGCCACGCGCCCGGCCGCCGCGTTGGTGCGGATCATCGAGGCCTCCGCGGCCTGGATCCACTCCCCGCGCGCCCAGCCGCGCATGTCCGCGTAGAAGAGGACGCCGGTGCCCAGGGGCTTGGTCAGGATGAGCCGCTCGCCGGGCGACACCCCGCCCTTGCGCAGAAGCGCGTCGGGCGACGGCGCGGTGCCGAGGATCGCGAAGCCGACCTGGAGCTCGGCGCCGGTCGTCGTGTGGCCGCCCACCAGCGTGATCCCCTCGGGGTCGAGGGTGGCGCGGGCGCCCGCCATGACCTGGAAGAGCTGCTCCTCCGCACGCGCGGGGTCCGCCTCCGGCACTTCGACTGACGCCAACGCCCAGCGTGGTAACGCGCCCTTGGCCCAGAGATCGCTCACCGCGTTCACCGCGGCCACGCGCCCCACGAGATAGGGATCGTCGGTGAACCCGCGGAAGCCGTCCACGCTGGTGACGATCACCTCGCCGCGCTCGGTGGCGACGGCGGCCGCGTCGTCGGGCACACCGAGCCCCAGGACCACGCTGGGATCGGTCGCCGCGCCGAGCCGCTCCAGCGCGCGGGTCAGCGTGGACTCGCCCACCTTGGCCGCGCAGCCGCCGCACACCATGTCCGGATTGCCCATGACCGGCATGCGCGCGAATTCCTCCGCCAGCCCGCCGTCCTCCGCGAGCACCTGGAAGCGGCGCATGAAGCGCCGGTCGATCCAATCCTTCAAGCGGAAGACCCACGGGCCTTCGAACGACGCGCCCCACTTGCTCCCGATGGCGCTGCCGTCCCCCAGATTGAGCAGCGAGAGGAAGTCGCGCTGGGGATAGTAGGGCTCGAGCGGGTGTCCCATGAGCCGGGCGCGCAGGTTCGCGACCAGCACCGGCCCCTGGCGTACGGCGTAGACACCGGCCTTGGGCAGGCCGGGCGCGCCCTCGAGGCTCACGCAGTCCCCCACCGCCAGGACGTCGTCATGCTCGGCGAGCTGCAGGGTGCGGCGCACGCGCACGAAGCCCTTGGCGTCCGTCGCCACACCCGCACCCTTGAACAGGTCGAGGCTCGCCGCGCCCGTCACCCAGGCAACCGCATCGGCCGCCAGCGCCTCGCCGCTCGTCAGCCGGACCTCGTGCGCGCTCACCGATTCGACCCGAGCGCCGAGACGGATCGCGATGCCGCGGCGCCGGGCATTGTCTTCCACGCGGCGCGCCGCCCCCGCGCGATAGCCGGGCAGCACGCGCGGGCCCGCCTCGAGCAGGGTCACCGACGCCTCGGGCACGCCCGCGCGGGCGAGCCGTGCCTGGAAGGCAAAGGCCAGCTCCACGCCGCCCGCGCCCGCGCCGACCACGACCATCCGACAGCGCTTGCGTTCTTGCGCCCGCGCGATCAGCCCATCGACCATGGCCACGAACTTCCCGATCGGGCGGGTCGCCAGCGCATGCTCGCGGACGCCGGGCGTGTCGAGTCCGGCCACGGTCGAGCCCACGTCGAACACCGCCGTGTCGTAACGCAGCGGCGGCCGGCCGTCGAGCAGGATCAGACGCTCGGCGGGATCGAAGCCCACCGCGGCAGCATTGATGCAGCGGGCGCCGGCGCGCAGGGCGAGTGGCCGCACGTCGATCTCGAGGTCCGCGTGGCGGTACTGCCCGGCGACGAAGCCGGGCACCATGCCGGAATAGACAGCCACGGGCCGGTCGAGAACAACGGTGAGCCGCACGCCCGGCTCGGGCTGCATGGCCCAGGCGCGCAGCACCTGGATGTTGGCGTGGCCGCCGCCCACCAGCACGACGTCGTGGCGAATTCCGCTCGCTCCGGTCATCATGGGGTTCGTGACCGAGCGTATCACGGTGCTTCTCGTGGCCGCGGTGCTCGCCCTTGCCGCCGGCTGCGGGCGCGGCGTGAACTTCTCCCAGGATCCCGACTTCGCCGCCTATTTTCGCCAGCACCCCCCCGGCGGCACGGCCGCGGAGCCCGCGGATCAGGCGCTGCTCCGGCGCTTCCGCCCGCGCTTCATGCTGCCGCCCGGGCATCCGGGACTGATCGATTTCTACGTGGACTACATTCCGGAAGGCCATCTCACCGACGGCACCGGCCATCGCCTGCCCGGCCCGATGACTCGCGACGTGCTGAACGCGCACAAGAACGAGCCTCGCGCGGTGTTCGTGCACGAGCCGTCCGGGCGCCCGGCCACGGCAACGGTGTACGGACGCGTGGACCGCGAGCTCGTCACCTTCGAGACGAAGCCCTCTCCGGTGACGCGGCCCTTCATCTTCCTCACGTACCACGCGGTGTTCCGGACGTCGGGCCTTCCCGCGGGGCTCTTGCCGTGGCAGGAGCGACTGATCGGGCTGGTCGCGCCGCCCGCGGACTGGCATCAGCTCGACCACTTCACCTCGGCGACGCTGGCGCTGGACAGCGAGGGCGAGCCGGTGGCGCTCACCCTCCAGCAGCACCACTACATGCACACCTACCTCTTCGGACGCGACGTGGGCCTGCCGTCCGATGGGCGCGTGGTGCTCGACGTAGCCATTCGCTCCAACGAGCTCTATCCGCACGTGCCCGCGCGCACCACCCACCGGATGATCGCGACGCCGGGGGCCGTCTCGCTGCGCTATCTGATCTCGGGCGAGCGACGCGCGCTCCTGTCCGCCGACGACATCACCGAAGGCGTGACGGCGGCGGAGTACCGCCTGGAGTTCCTGCCCCCGAACGACGCGTTCTACATGTTCCAGGGCTTCCTCGGCAAGCGGCGGCGGCTCCCGGGGCGGAGCGGCCCTCCGGGCGCCAGCTACAACGTGCCGGCGGCGCTCAAGCCGCGCGGCCGGCAGATGCTCGCCTTTTACTGGCGCGAGGGCAATGCGGGCGACCTCGAACGGATCGACGCGGTGCTGGCCAGCGACCGCGGCCTCCCCGAGTTCGCGCGCGCACAGTCTGCGGTCTTCTACCACGACTGGCAGGCGATCCGAGCGGCGCCGGCGATCCGCACGCCGTGACGGCGGGGGTCGTGCCGCGGCGAGCGGCTACCGCTCCGTGGGGCCGGTACCGGGCTCGATCAGCTCAAGCCGGTTGCCGAAGGGGTCGGAGACGTAGATGCGCGCTTGGTCCTCCAGCGGATCGTCGGTGACCTCATAGCCGGCATCGCGCAGCGCGGCGGCCAGCTCGGACAACCCGGCCACCAAGAGGGCGGGGTGCGCCTTCCGCGCCGGCCGGAACTCGCCGTCGACTCCGAGGTGAATCTTGACGTGCGCGCTCTCGAACCACGCGCCGCCCCGCGCGGCCAGCGCCGCCGGCTTGGCCCGCTCCGGAATGCCGAGCAGCCCCGCATAGAAGGCCCGTGCCTTGGCCTCCTCACCGGCCGGCATTGCCAGCTGGATGTGATCGATCCCGACGATCCTCATGAGCGGTCTCCCGCCAGGCGCCGCACCCAGCGACCCATCAGACCAGCCAGCGCCGCGCGCCCGGCCCAGCCCGCCGCGCGGCGGCGAGGGCGAGTGCCACCGCCCGCTCCGCGCCGCGCGCGCGCACGAGCGGCACGCGGCGCCCCTCCGGCTGCGCGAGGCGCCAGGTACCGAGACCCACGACGGGCTTGCCGAGCTTGAGCGCCAGCGCGATCTCGGACAGCGTGCCGTAACGCCCCCCGATCGCGATCACCACGTCGGAGGAGCGGACGAGAATGACGTTGCGGGCCTGATCCATGCCGGTGACGATGGGCACCGTCACCCAGCGATTGGCATCGCGGGCCTCGAAGCCCGGCAGAAGGCCCACCACGGTGCCGCCGGCGCGCGCGGCGCCCCGCGAGGCTGCTTCCATCACGCCACCGAGTCCACCGCAGACGAGCACCGCGCCCGCCTCCGCGATGGCGCGCCCCATCCGCTCGGCGCGCGCGGCGGTGGCCCGCGAGCACGTGCCTTCGCCGATCACACCAACGTGAACGCGGGGACGACCCGGCCGCTTCACGCGCAGCGCGCCGTCAGCTCTTCTTGGGGTACCCGAGCGCCTTCAGGCATTCGGCGATCTCGCCGAGGATGGCGGGATCGTCGATCGTCGCAGGCGCGGTGTAGTCCACGCCGTCGGCGATGCGCTTCATGGTGCCGCGCAGGATCTTGCCGGAGCGTGTCTTGGGCAGACGCTTCACCAGCGTCACCACCTTGAACGAGGCCACGGGACCGATGCGCTCGCGCACCATCTCCACCAGCTCGCGGGTGATGTCGGCCTCGCTGCGCGCCACCCCGGCCTTGGTGACGGCGAAGCCCACGGGAATCTCCCCCTTGATCTCGTCGACCACGCCCACCACCGCGCACTCCGCAATGTCGGGATGCGCGGAGAGCACCTCTTCCATGGCGCCGGTGGAGAGGCGGTGCCCCGCCACGTTGATGATGTCGTCCACGCGGCTCATGATGTAGAGGTAACCGTCCTCGTCCTGATAGCCCGCGTCGCCGGTAAGATAGAAGCCGGGGTGGCGCGCGAGGTACGACTTCTCGTAACCCGCGTCGTTGTGCCATAGCGTGGGGAGGCACCCCGGCGGCATCGGCAGGCGAATCGCGATGCTGCCGATCTGGCCGCGCGGCATTTCCGTGTTGTCCTCGGCGAGCACGCGCACGTCGTAGCCTGGCACCGCCTTCGTGGGCGAGCCCGGCTTCACCGGCAGCATGCCCAGCCCCACGCAATTGGCGGCGATGGCCCAGCCCGTTTCCGTCTGCCACCAATGATCGATCACGGGCACCTGCAGCCGCTCGCGCGCCCAGAGGAGCGTGTCGGGATCGCAGCGCTCGCCGGCGAGGAACAGCGTGCGGAAACGCGAGAGATCGTATTTGCCGATGTAGTCGCCGCGCGGGTCCTCCTTCTTGATGGCGCGGAAGGCGGTCGGCGCGGTGAAGAGCGCGTTGACCCCGTGCTGCGCGATCAGCCGCCAGAACGCGCCCGGATCCGGTGTGCCCACGGGCTTGCCTTCATAGAGGATGGTCGTGCAGCCCTGGAGCAGCGGCGCGTACACGATGTAGGAGTGGCCGACCACCCAGCCGATGTCGGACGCGGCCCAGTAGACCTCGCCCGCTCCCATCCCGTAGACGTTCTCCATGCTCCACTTGAGGGCGACGGCGTGCCCGCCGTTGTCGCGCACCACGCCCTTGGGAATGCCGGTGGTGCCCGAGGTGTAGAGGATGTAGAGCGGGTCGGTGGCCGCCACCGGCACGCATTCCACCGCGGGCGCGCTCGCGACGGCCTCGCCCCAGTCGACGTCGCGGCCGGCCGCCATGGGCGCGCGCTCCTGCGGGCGCTGGAGGATCACGCAGCGCTCGGGCTTGGCGCGCGAGAGGTCGATGGCGCCGTCGAGGAGCGGCTTGTAGGGGATGACGCGGTTCACCTCGATGCCGCACGAGGCGGAAAGGATCACCTTGGGCTTGGCGTCGTCGATGCGCGCGGCGAGCTCCTTGGGTGCGAAGCCGCCGAAGACGACGGAGTGAATGGCGCCGATGCGCGCGCAGGCGAGCATCGCGATCACCGCTTCCGGCACCGCCGGCATGTAGATGATGACGCGGTCGCCCTGGCCCACGCCGAGCCGCCGGAGCGCCCCGCCGAAGCGCGCGACCTCGTCCTGGAGCGCGGCGTAGGTGAACGTCTTCACCGTGCCGGTGACCGGGCTGTCGTAGATCAGCGCGAGCTGCTTGCCCCGGCCGCGGTCCACATGGAGATCGACCGCGTTGTAGCAGGTGTTGAGCCGCCCGCCCGCGAACCAGCGGTAGTACGGCGGCCGGCTGTCGTCGAAGACCTTGTCCCAGCGCTTGTCCCAGTAGAGATCCGCGGCCGCCGCCGCCCAGAAGCTCTGGGGGTCCCGCGCCGCCCAGGCGTATTGCTCGTCGTAGGCGCTCTTCATAGGCCCCCACCCTACCCGGCGGCAGCCGCGGCACGCAAGCCCACCCGACGCCGCGTGCTAGCCTGGGCGGCGTGAGCGCACCGCGCTCCCTCATCGACGAGTATCTCCCCCAGTTCGACGTGGTGGAGCGCCACGCGACCGTCGTGCGCGCGGCGCCGGCGCGCGTGTGGTCGGTGCTCCGCACCGCGGACTTCGGCCGCTCGCTGCTCGTGGCCGTCCTGCTCGGGGTGCGCGGGCTCGGTCACCGCCGCGTCACGCTGACGCTCGAGACGATGCTGGCCGCAGGCCGCTTCGTCCAGCTCGACGAGCGGCCGGGGCGCGAGCTCTTGATCGGCCTCGAAGGGCGCTTCTGGCGGCTGCGCCCGGACCTCCGCACCACGGACGCGCGGCGCTTCCGCGAGCCGCTGAGCCCCGGCCTCGCCCGCGCGGCGTGGGACTTTCGCCTGGAGCCCCTCGGGGAGGACACAAGCCGGCTCAGCACCGAGACCCGGGTGTGCTGCGCGGACGCGGCCGCCCGGCGGCGCTTCCGCCCCTACTGGTGGCTGGTACGGCCCGGCAGTGGCCTCATCCGTAGGGCCATGCTGGCCGCGATCCGCCGGGCCGCCGAAGGGCCGGGCGAGACCCGCAAAAAGGCCCCGACATAGGCCCAAGGTCGCACCGAAGGCTCGTGGCACCGTGATAAACTCGGGTGGGCGTAGAGGCCCATCGTCGATGCGAACTCCCTATCGCGCCACTAGCGTTCGCAATATCCTCTGCGTCTTCCCGCGCTACACGCCGTCGTTCGGCACCTTCCATCATTCCTACGAGCTTTTGGGGGGCGTACGCGCCTTCATGCCGCCCCAGGGCCTCCTGCTGATCGCGAACTATCTCCCCGAGTCCTGGCCCGTGCGCTTCGTGGACGAGAACCGCCAGCCGGCGACCGCCGAGGATTTCCAGTGGGCGGACGTGGTGCTCGTGTCGGGCATGCACGTGCAGCGGCCGCACATCGAGGAGATCTTCGAGCGGGCCCACCGCTGGGATCGTCCCGTCGCCATCGGTGGACCGTCCGCGTCGGGCTGCCCCGAGATGTACCCCGACGCCGACTACGTGCACGTGGGCGAGATGGGCGATGCGACGGATCGCCTCATCGAGCTGCTCGACACGATGGAGGGGCGGCCGGACAAGCAGGTCGTGCTCACGACCGACGAGCGGCTGCCGCTGTCGTCGTTCCCCATGCCGGCCTACGACCTCATCTCGATCCCGGAGTACTTCCTGGCCAGCGTGCAGTTCTCCAGCGGCTGCCCGTTCACCTGCGAGTTCTGCGATATCCCCGCCCTCTACGGCCGCAACCCGCGGCTCAAGTCGCCCGAGCAGGTGATCGCCGAGCTGGACCGGCTGCGCACGGGCGGGGCTCAGTCCGTCTACTTCGTGGACGACAACTTCATCGCGAATCCCAAGGCGGCGGAGAATCTCCTGCCCCACCTGATCGCCTGGCAGAAGCGCCACCGTTACCCGCTCCGCATCGCGTGCGAGGCCACCCTCAACATCGCCAAGAGCGAGCAGATCCTCGCCCTCATGCGCGAGGCCGGCTTCGTCACGATCTTCTGCGGCATCGAGACGCCGGAGCCGGAGGCGCTCCAGGCGATGTCGAAGGCCCAGAATCTCCGGCTGCCGATCCTGGAGGCGGTGGAGAAGATCAACGCGTACGGGATGGAGGTGGTGTCCGGCATCATCATCGGCCTCGACACTGACACCCCCGACAGCGCCGACCGCATCGTCCGGTTCATCCGCGAGTCGCACATCCCCATCCTCACGATGAACGTGCTCTACGCCCTGCCGAAGACGCCGCTGTGGACGCGGCTCGAGCGCGCCGGACGCATCCGCAACGAGGCCGGCCGCGAATCCAACGTGGACTTCCTCATGCCCTACGATACCGTGCTCGGGATGTGGCGTCACTGCATCGGCGCCGCCTACGAGCCGGACTTCCTCTACGCGCGCTACACGCACCAGCAGGCGCACACGTTCCGCCATCGGCTGCGTTATCCCATCGACCCCCGCCGCCTCTCCCCCGCCAACGTGCGGCGCGGGCTCGGCATCTTCGCGCGCCTCTTCTGGCGTCTCGGCGTGCGCGGAAGCTACCGTCGCGAGTTCTGGCGCATGACCGTCCGCATGCTCGGGACCGGGCGCTTCGAGCAGTACGTGCACAGCACCGTGGTGAGCCATCATCTGATCGAGTTCGCCCGCGAGTCCCTCGCGGGGCTGACTGAGTCGTCGTTCTACGCTCCCGCCCCCTCGCGGACGCTCGCGGCCGCCTTGGACGCCGACGGGTAGTGCTCGCCGCCTGGGGCCGCTTCGTCCACCGACGTCGCTGGCCCGTCCTGCTGCTCTCGGCCCTCACGCTGCTCCCGGCGGCGTGGCTCGTGCATCGCGGTGGCCATTTCGACAACACGCCGCTGCCCAAGGCCACCGAGTCGGGTCGCGCCGTCGATCTCATCCAGCGGGAGCTGCCCAAGAAGCCGCCGTCCTTCGGCCTGATCCTGGGGCACCCGACCCTGAAGGTCACCGACTCCGCGTTCCAGGCAGCCGCCGACGGCGCGCTGGCCCCGCTGCGCGCCGACTCGCGCGTGGCTCGCGTGCTCACGCCCTGGCACGGCGCGACGCCGGTGAACGAGCGCGTGTCGCGCGACGGCCACTACATGCTCGCCACCGTGGAGCTCAAGAGCGGGCCGTCGGAGTTCGCCGCGTTCAGCCTGGGGCAAAGCGAGAGCGACGTGTACGCGGCGCTCCGTCCGCTCGTGCGCTCGGACACGCTGGAGGTGCTGCCGGTGGGCACGATGGCGCTCAACCAGGACTTCACCGAGACGGCGACGCGCGCGATACGACGCGCGGAGCGCGTCATCTGGCCGGTGGTGCCGCTGCTCCTGGTGCTGGTGTTCGGCTCGGTGGTGGCGGCGGCGCTCCCGCTCGGGGTGGGCCTGCTGGGCGTCACCACCGGCATGGCCGCGACCATCGTCCTCTCCTACGTCGCGCCGGTCTCGGTCTACGCGGTGAACGTGGTCTCGATGGTGGGCTTCAGCGTCGCCGTGGACTACTCGCTCTTCGTGATCAGCCGCTACCGCGACGAGCTCCGCGAGGGGCCCGACGGAGTGGAAGCGCTCGCGCGCACCCTCAGCACCGCGGGACGCGCCGTGCTGTTCTCCGGCCTCACGGTGGCCATCGGGCTCCTCGGCATGCTGTGCCTGCGCATCCGCAGCCTTGCCTCCATGGGCGTGGCCGGCACTGCCGTGGTCCTCATCGCGGTGGGGTTCGCGCTGACCTTCCTCCCCGCGCTCCTCGCCATCCTCGGTCCGCGCGTCGACGCGCTCCGTCTGCCGTATCTGCACCCCGACCAGTCCGAGCGCAGCCAGCGCATGTGGCACCGCCTCGCCACCTTCGTGATGGCGCATCCCTGGAAGGTGCTCATCCCCGTGGTGATCTTCCTCGTCCTGGTGGGCTCGCCGTTCGTGCGGCTCCAGCTGGGCGGGACCGACGCGAGCATCCTGCCGCCGTATGCCGAGGCGCGGCGCGGCGACGAGCTGCACCGCCGCGAGTTCATCACCGGCGACTCGAACCACATCGTGGTGGTCGTGCACGATCCGCAAGGGCGCCTGCGCACGGCCCAGGGAGTGAGCCGCGCCTACGACTTCGCGCAGTGGCTCGCGAAGCTTCCCAGCGTGAGCGCGGTGCAGGGGCCGGTGGCGCTGCACCCGCAGATCACGCGCGCCCAGTACCAGCAGATCTTCGCCGCCGTCCCGGAGCAGCTCCCGGAATTCATCCGCGAGGCGGTGGCCCAGACGGCGACCGACCGCCTCATGGTCCTGTCCGTCTCCACCCCCCTCCGCCCCGGCTCGACCGAGGCGCACGCGCTGGTGCGGCTGATCCGGCATCAGCATCCCGCGGCCGGTGGCGAGGTGCTGGTGACCGGGCAGAGCGCGGTGGATCTGGACCTCGCCGAGACCATCGCCCGCCACGCGCCGATGACGGTGGCGGTGATCGTGCTCGCCACCTACGCGGTGCTCTTCATCCTGCTGGGTTCGCTCCTCCTGCCGCTCAAGGCGGTGGTGATGAACGTGCTCTCGATCAGCGCCTCGTACGGGGCGCTGGTGTGGATCTTCCAGGAGGGGCACCTGGCGCATCTCCTCGGCTTCACGCCGGGGCCCATCGAGACCTCCACGCCTATCATCATGTTCTGCGTGATGTTCGGCCTCTCGATGGACTACGAGGTACTGCTGCTGAGCCGTGTGCGCGAGGAATACGATCGCACCGGCGACAACACCCAGGCGGTGGCGAGCGCGCTCGAGCGCACGGGCCGGCTCATCACCGGCGCCGCCGCCATCATGGCTGCGGTCTTCTTCGCCTTCGGCACCGCCGACATGGTGCCCATCCAGGCCATCGGCATCGGCATGGGGATCGCGGTGGTGGTGGACGCCACCATCGTGCGCGCGCTGCTCGTCCCCGCGACCATGCGGCTCATGGGGGAGTGGAACTGGTGGGCGCCCGCGCTTCTCGCGCGCCTGCACCGCCGTCTGGGCTTCGGCGACGGGCACTAACGTAGAATTCGCTCATGCCCACGACCCACGACGTCATCGTCATCGGCGGCGGCGCCGCCGGCTACACCGCCGCGATGTTCACCGCCCGCGAGCGCCTTCGCACCGTCGTGGTCGAGCGCTTCGCCTCGGGCGGGCAGGTGCTGAACTGCGAGCACATCGACAACTACCCCGGCTTCCCCGCTGGCATCGCCGGCTACACGCTGGGCCCGGCCCTCCAGCAGCAGGCCGACGCGGCGGGCGCCGAGGTGCGGATGAGCGAGGTGGCGGCGGTGCGTCGTGAGGGCGACGAGATCGCGGTGGAGACCGACGGCGAGCCCCTGCGCGCTCGCGTCCTCATCGTCGCGGCCGGCTCGCGCTTCGCCACGTTGGGTGTCCCGGGCGAGGAGGAATTCGTGGGCAAGGGCATCTCCCACTGCGCGTCCTGCGACGGCTCGTTCTTCATGGATCAGCCCGTCGCGGTGGTGGGCGGCGGCGACGCCGCGGTGGACGAGGCGACCCATCTGACCCAGTACGCCTCGCAGGTGACGGTGATTCACCGCCGCGACACCTTGCGCGCGGCCGCCGCGCTCCAGGAGCGCGCCCGCGCCAACGGGAAGATCCGCTTCCGGTGGAACGCGGCGGTGCGCGCCATCGAGGGCGCGGAGGGCGTGCAGCGCCTCCTCGTGGAGGACCTCGCCACCGGCGCACGCGAGCCGCTGGCGGTGAGCGGCGTCTTCATCTACGCGGGGCTCACGCCCAACACCGAGTTCCTGGGGAGCCTGGTCCCGCTCGCCGAGACCGGCCAGATCGTCACCGATCTCGAGATGCGCACCGCGGTACCCGGCATCCTCGCCGCGGGCGACGTGCGCGCGGCGTCCGCGCGCCTCCTGGTGGCTTCGGCGGGTGACGGCGCCACCGCCGCCCGGGCCGCCGTCCGCTATCTCCGTTCTGGGGCCTGGCGCTAGGGTGCCGGGCGAGCGCGAGCCGGGCTAGAGCCCCTGCACCGCCGCCAGCACCGCGGCGGCGTGTCCGTCCACCTTCACGTTATCCCAGCGCTTGACGATCTTGCCGTCGGGCCCGATGAGAAAGGTCGTGCGGGCGATGCCCATGAACTGCCGCCCGTAGAGCGACTTCTTCTGCCAGACGCCGTACTTCTCCGCGACCGCGTGGTCGGCATCCGCCAGCAGCGGGAACGTGAGCCCGTGCTTCTTGGCGAACTTGGCCTTGCTCGCGGCGTCGAGGATCGAGACGCCGAGCACCGCCGCCTTGGACCGGCCGAACTTCGGGAGATGGTCCCGGAAGTCACACGCCTCCTTGGTACAGCCGGGCGTGTCGTCCTTCGGATAGAAGTACAGGATCAGTGGCTGCCCCGCGTAGTCCTTGAGGCGATGAATCGTGCCCGTCTGATCCTCGAGCGCGAACGCAGGGGCCTTGTCGCCGGCATCGGGGGTCGCCATGGTCTCTGTATAATGCCACGGTGACCGCGCTCCGGCAGTTCCTCGCGCAGAGCCGCGCCGTCCAGGTCCTCCTCGTCAACGAGCTCACGATCTTCCTCTCGTTCTACATGCTCTACCCCTACCTCGCCGTCTATTTCCGCGAGACGCTCGGCTTCTCGGCGTGGATGGTCGGGCTCGTCCTCGGCATCCGCGTGCTGAGCCAGCAGGGTCTGAACGTCATCGGCGGCACGCTCGCCGATCGCCTCGGCTACAAGCCCCTGATCATCGCGGGCCTCACGCTCCGCGCGGCGGGCTTCGCGCTCTTTGGCTTCGTGGACTCGCTGACCGGCACGTTGGTCGCGGCGATCCTGACCGGCCTCGCCGGCGCGCTCTTCGGCCCCGCCCTGCGCGCCTACCTCGCCACGGAGTCGCCGGGCCGCCGCGCCGAGGTGTTCGCCCTCGCCAATCTCGCCGGTCAGATCGGCACGCTGCTGGGCCCGCCGGTGGGCGTGGCGCTGCTGGCCTTCTCGTTCCGGCTGGTCTGCGTGGCCGCGGGCGTGATCTTCCTGGGATTGATGCTGCTGCAGTTCCGCTATCTCCCGCGCCGCGTGGATCTCCTCGCCGAGGGACCCCGCCCCGTGCTGCGCGACTGGAGCGAGGTGCTGGCCAATCGCGGGTTTCTCCTCTTCGCGGCGGTGATGCTGGCCTATTCGGTGCTGCTGAGCCAGATGTACCTCACGCTCCCACTGGAGGCGCGGCGCGCCACCGGCAGCGACATGGCCGTCGGCTCGCTGTTCGTGCTCTCCTCCATCCTCGCCATCGTGGGTCAGGTGCGTGTCACCGCGTGGTGCGAGGCGCGCTACCGCCCGCCCGAAGCGGTGGCGCTGGGGCTGGCGCTGATGACGGTGGGCTTCGCCGCGCCCCTGGTCTCCGCGCTCGCGGGCTACGTCGAGCCGGGCGGCCGGGCGGCGCCCACGCTGGGAGGCCTCGGCCCCACGCTCGTGGCGATGACGTTCCTCACCCTGGGTGCCATGGTGGCGAGCCCGTTCGCGATGGCCATGGTCCCGCGCTTCGGTCGCGACCGGCTCATCGCGACCTACTTCGGCTTCTACGCGATGGCCGGCGGTATCGGCAGCACGCTGGGCAATGCGCTGGTGGGCGCGGCGCTGGATGCGCAGTCACGGCCGGGGCTGGTCGGCCTGCCGTGGGGCTTCATGCTGGCGTTGGGCGCGGGGGCGGTGGTGACGTTGCGACATCTCGACCGCCGCGGGCTCCTCACCTGAAGGTACACGCTCGGCCGTCCGACGCGGCGCGGGCGCGACCGCGGACGCTTGCGCGGGCCCGGCGCGCGGTCTACCATCACGCTCACGCTCGGCGGAGCAGGCCGTCCGCCGCCCCGGAGAACACGGTCATCATTCGTAAGGTCGGCATTCGCAAGCGCCGCCAGCCCATCATCACGCGCGTGCTGCTGGTGCGCCACGGCCGCACGCCCACGACGGGCTCGGTGCTGCCGGGGCGCGCACCCGGCCTGCATCTCGCCGAAGACGGCAAGAAGGAAGCGGCCGCGACGGCGGACCGCATCGCCGCCCTCAAGGCGGTGGCTGCGGTCTATGCGTCGCCGCTCGAGCGCGCGCAGGAGACGGCCGACATCATCGCGGCGCGGCGGGGGCTCGTCGTGCTCACCGAGCCCGGCCTGCTCGAATGTGACATCGGCGACTGGACGGGCTGGGAGATTGCGAAGGCCGCGAAAACGCCGGAGTGGGCCACAGTGCAGCGCTATCCGAGTGGCTTTCGCTTCCCCGGCGGCGAGTCGTTCGTGGAGATCCAGACGCGCATGACGACGACAATCGCCGCCCTCGTGGCGCGGCATCCGGGCGACACGGTGGTCGCGGTGTCCCACGCCGACCCCATCAAGACTGCGGTGGCGCACGCCCTCGGTACGCCACTTGACCTCTTCCAGCGCATCATGATCGCCACCGCTTCGATCAGCGCAATCGCCTACGGGCGCACCGGCCCCGCCGTGCTCACGGTGAACTTCACCGGCGGTGAGCTCGCCAGCTTGGTGGGCTGATGGCCTCCGCCTCCTACGACTTCGAGGCGCCCGACTTCTTCACCACCGGCACGGTGGGCCCCTCGGGCCGCCGCGTGTTCTATCTCCAGGCGCGCGAGGGCGGCCGCGTGGTCACGCTCAAGCTCGAGAAGGAGCAGATCGGCGCGCTGGGGGAGTATCTTGCCAAGCTGCTCGCGGATCTGCCCAAGCCGGGCCCACTGCCGACGGACATGGCGCTGCTCGAGCCGGTGCAGGAGGCGTGGGTGGTCGGCTCGCTCGGCGTGGCCTACGACGAGAGCGCGGACCGCATCCTCATCGTCGCCGAGGAGCTGACGGAGGAAGCGGAGGACGAC
Source organism: Candidatus Methylomirabilota bacterium (assembly GCA_035764725.1). NCBI lineage: Bacteria > Methylomirabilota (SeqCode) > Candidatus Methylomirabilota bacterium. The sequence continues at coordinate 15,239 of DASTYT010000007.1, forward strand.
GAGGAGGAAGAAGAAGAGGGCGAGGAGGCGGTGGAGACCGAGGCGGAGCCCGAGGGCGCGGCGGAAGCCGTGGAGGAGGCCTCGGACACCGCCAAGGCGCGCTTCCGCCTCACGCGCCCCCAGGCCGCGGCCTTCGTGGAGCGCGCCCGTGCCCTCGTGCAGGCGGGGCGGCCCATCTGCCGCACGTGCGGCCTACCTATCGATCCCGACGGCCATCCATGCCCGGGCACCAACGGGCACGTCCGCCACTGACTCCGCCCACCGCGCGCGACATGTCCCCGGGGCCCACGGCCCTCGACCTCCTGAGCCGCGGCACCATCGAGGTCAAGGGGCGCATGCCCGGCGCGTCGAACGTGACGCTCCTCGTGGAGTGCGCGCTCGGCAAGGACACCGCGCTCGCCATCTACAAGCCGCGGCGGGGCGAGCGCCGGCTCTGGGACTTTCCGCCGGGCCTCTGGAAGCGCGAGCTGGCGGCCTATCTCCTCTCGGAGGCGCTCGGCTGGGGGATCGTGCCGCTCACGGTTTCGCGCGACGGGCCGCACGGTGAAGGGTCGCTTCAGCTCTTCGTCCACGCCGACTTCGAGCAGCACTACTTCAGCCTGATGGAGGACGCGGCGCACCACCACACGCTCCGCCGCATCTGTCTCTTCGACCTCCTCACCAACAATGCCGACCGCAAGAGCGGCCATTGCCTCCTCGGGCCGGAGGGGCGCATTTTCGCCATCGACAACGGGCTGATCCTCCACGTGGATCCCAAGCTCCGCACCGTGATCTGGGACTTCGCGGGCGAGCCGATTCCCGCGCCGCTCCTGGCCGATCTCAAGCGCCTGATCAAGGAGGGGCTTCCGGGGCCGCTCGGCAATCTCGTGATCCCGGAGGAGTGCCAGGCGCTGCTCGCTCGCGCCCGCGCCCTGACGAGGATGGCGGCGTTCCCCGCCGACCCCTCCGGCATGCGGTATCCCTGGCCGCTCGTCTAGACCTTCTCCGGCCCCGGCAGCGTGAAATGAAAGCTGGCGCCACCCTCCGGATTGTTCTCCGCCCAGAGCGTGCCGCCGTGAGCACGGATGATCGTCCGACACACCGCGAGCCCGAGCCCCATGCCATCCGCGCGTGACGTGACGAACGGCTCGAAGATGCGCGCGAAATCGTCCGGCGGGATGCCGCGGCCGCGATCCGCGACCGTCACCTGCACCCCGTCACCGGCGGCTACCAACGTCCGCACGAGAAGCCGCCGACCCGAGCCCGCGCCCGCGGCCATGGCGTGGCAGGCATTGGCGATCAGGTTCAGCAGCACCTGCTGGAGCTGCACGTCGTCGCCGCGGACGGGCGGCAGCGCGGCGGTGAGGTGCGTCTCGAGCTCCACGTCTGCACGCACCAGCTCGCCATGGGCGAGAGGGATGACTCCGCGCACCAGCTCGTTGACGTCGGTGGGCTCCCGGCGCACCTCGCCTTTATTGAACACATGCTGGAGCCGCTCGATGATCTCGGCGGCCCGCTGATTGTCGGCCACGATGTCGTCGAGGATGGCGCGCATCTCGCCCCGCCCGGTGCCGTTCGGCTCGAGCACCCGCTGGGCGGCCCGCGCGTTGACGAGGATGGCGGTGAGCGGCTGGCGCAGCTCGTGCGCGAGCGAGCCCGACAGCTCGCCGAGCGCGGCGATGCGCGCGAGATGGGCCAGCTCGTCGCGCTGCCGTGCACCTGCTGCTCGACCTGATGACTGCGCGTGACGTCGCGCGAGACGCCGCGCAGCCGTGTGGGCCGGCCACTGGCGTCGAACTCCACGCGGCCGATCGATGCCACCCAGCGCGTCGTCTCATCCGCCAGGACGATGCGGTAGGTGCTCTCGAAGTCGCCCGACCCGCCCATGGCCCGTGACAGGGCGACGCCGACTTCGCGCCGATCGTCGGGATGGATCAGTCGGATGAAGCCGCCGAAGCTGATGGGCGCGAGGGCCCCGAGATCGATCCGCCCCGTCCGCGTGTACCACACCTGATCGCGCACGATGTCCCAGTCCCAGAGGCCGAGCTCGGCGGCCGTGGCGGCGAGGCTCGTGCGCTCCTGGCTCTCCCGCAGCGATTGCTCGACGGCGCTGCGCTGCTCGCCGAGGATGGCAATCAGGTACAGCGGGACGGCCCGCAGCAGGAGGAAATGCTGGAGCGCGAGCGCGGTGTCGGCGGCCGACTGCCCGGTGAACGGGCCGCGGCCCTCGAGGGCAGCCTCGACGGCCAGGCCGGCGAAGAGCACGATGGCGCCCGACGCGCCGGCCATGCCGAAGCGAATGGCCGCCCAGAAGAGCAGCGGCACCGGCGCGTAGAAGCGCGGCTCGGAGAAGCCGCTGTAGGCGGATGATGTATCGAAGGCGAGATAGCCCGTGACGAGCAGCCCCACGCCCACCAGGGCGGCCTCCGCCCAGCGCGCGCCGGAGGGGGTC